>NZ_JBHVCT010000043.1:0-53092 GCF_042803195.1 Streptomyces sp. NPDC057428 | reverse complement strand
CGAGGACTTCAAGCCGAAGTTCCTCGCGAAGTCCACGATGGCCCGCAAGGCCGCCGACGCCGCGATCGGCGCGACCAAGACTGCGCTGACCGAGATGGCCCGCAAGCACGGCCGTTCCGCGCACCTCGTGCACCCGGCCCACACCACGATGGACTGCGCACAGTGCGGTGCGAGAACCAAGCACGCGCTCCCCCTTTCTGAACGTATCTACGCGTGCACCGCGTGCGGAGCCGTGTCCCCCAGGGACAAGAACTCCGCCCGCGTGATGCTCGTCCGGGCTGGTCTCAACCGCGCGCGGATCGCCCGCGTTTCGTACAGCCGTTCTTCCCGCTGTGTGACGACGTGAACGCTAACGGTCAGCAGTGACAGCCGGGACATGTACCAGCCAGTGATACGGGCGACCGGACGCCGGAACCGGTCTGAGAGAATTGGGGTGTGATCTCACGAATCGATCTGCGCGGTACCGCCCTCCCCGAGGGCGGCGCCCTGCGCGACCTGCTGCCCCGTGCCGAGTTCGACGTGGAAGCCGCCCTGGAGACGGTGCGGCCGATCTGCGAGGACGTACGCCATCGTGGCTCGGCGGCAGTGATCGAGTGGGGAGAGAAATTCGACGGCGTACGGATCGCCTCCGTCCGGGTGCCCGCCGACGCGATCCGCGCGGCACTGGAAGGTCTCGACCCGGCCGTGCGCGCGGCGCTGGAGGAGTCCGTCCGCCGCGCCCGCCTCGTCCACCGCGAACAGCGCCGCACCACACACACCACCCAGGTCGTCCCCGGCGGCACCGTCACCGAGAAGTGGGTGCCCGTGGAGCGCGTCGGGCTCTACGTCCCCGGCGGCCGCTCCGTCTACCCCTCGTCCGTCGTCATGAACGTGGTCCCGGCCCAGGAGGCCGGAGTCGAGGGCATCGCCGTCGCGTCCCCGCCGCAGAAGGAGTTCGGCGGCCTGCCGCACCCCACGATCCTCGCGGCGTGCGCCCTCCTCCGCGTCGACGAGGTGTACGCCGCCGGCGGCTCCCAGGCCGTCGCGATGTTCGCGTACGGCACCGAGGACTGCCCGCCCGTCAACCTGGTCACCGGCCCCGGCAACATCTACGTCGCCGCCGCCAAGCGCCTCCTCAAGGGCCGCGTGGGCATCGACGCCGAGGCCGGTCCCACCGAGATCGCGATCCTCGCCGACGCGAGCGCCGACCCGGTGCACGTCGCCGCGGACCTGATCAGCCAGGCCGAGCACGACCCGTTGGCCGCCGCCGTCCTCGTCACCGACTCCGAGGAGCTCGCCGCGGCCACCGAGGCCGAGCTGAAGCCCCAGGTCGCCGCCACCCGGCACGTCACCGACCGGATCGAGCCCGCACTGGCCGGCCGGCAGTCCGCGATCGTCCTGGTCGACGACATCGAGGACGGGCTCAGGGTCGTCGACGCGTACGCCGCCGAACACCTGGAGGTCCAGACGGAGAACGCCGCCGCCGTCGCCGACCGGGTCCGCAACGCCGGGGCCGTCTTCGTCGGCCCCTTCTCGCCCGTCTCCCTCGGCGACTACTGCGCCGGCTCCAACCACGTCCTGCCCACCGGCGGCTGCGCCTGCCACTCCTCGGGCCTGTCCGTGCAGTCCTTCCTGCGCGGCATCCACATCGTCGACTACACCCGCGACGCCCTCGCCGAGGTCACCCACCACGTCGTGACCCTGGCCGAGGCGGAGGACCTCCCCGCCCACGGCGCCGCGCTCAAGGCAAGGTTCGGCTGGAAGGTTCCGCAAGCGTGACGAACAGCACCAACGCCTGGGACGCGCTCCCGATCCGCGACGAACTCCGCGGCCAGTCCCCGTACGGCGCGCCCCAGCTCGACGTACCCGTCCGGCTGAACACCAACGAGAACCCCTACCCGCTGCCCGACGTGCTCGTCGACCGCATCGCCGAGCGCGTCCGCGAGGCCGCCCGCGACCTCAACCGATACCCCGACCGCGACGCCGTCGAACTCCGCACCGAGCTCGCCCGCTACCTCACCCGCACCGCGGGGCACGAGGTGGCCGCGGCCGACGTCTGGGCGGCCAACGGCTCCAACGAGATCCTCCAGCAGCTGCTGCAGACCTTCGGCGGCCCCGGGCGCACCGCGATCGGCTTCGAACCCTCGTACTCCATGCACGCCCTCATCGCCCGAGGCACCGGCACCGGCTGGATCTCCGGTCCGCGCAACCAGGACTTCACCATCGATGTCGAGGCCGCGGAGAAGGCCATCGCCGAGCACCGGCCCGAGGTCGTCTTCATCACCTCGCCCAACAACCCCACCGGCACCGCCGTGGACGCGGACACCGTCGTCGCCCTGTACGACGCCGCCCAGGCCGCCCGGCCCTCGATGGTCGTCATCGACGAGGCCTACGGCGAGTTCAGCCACCACCCCTCGCTGCTCCCGCTGATCGAGGGCCGCCCCCACCTGGTGCTCTCGCGCACCATGTCCAAGGCCTTCGGCGCCGCGGGCCTGCGCCTGGGCTACCTCGCCGCGGCGCCGGCCGTCGTCGACGCCGTACAGCTGGTACGCCTGCCGTACCACCTGTCCTCCGTCACCCAGGCCACCGCGCTCGCCGCCCTGGAGCACACCGATACGCTGCTCGGGTACGTCGCGCAGCTCAAGAGCGAGCGCGACCGGCTCGTCGGCGGGCTGCGGGAACTCGGCTTCGCCGTCACCGACTCGGACGCCAACTTCGTCCAGTTCGGCCGCTTCGCCGACAGCCACGCCGCCTGGCAGGAGATCCTCGGACGGGGCGTCCTGGTCCGGGACAACGGCGTACCGGGGTGGCTGCGGGTGTCCGCGGGAACCCCGGCAGAGAACGACGCGTTCCTCGATGCGGTGCGCGAACTGAAGAAGGAGCACGACGCATGAGCCGCGTAGGCAGGGTGGAGCGGACCACCAAGGAGACCTCCGTGGTCGTCGAGATCAACCTCGACGGCACCGGCAAGGTCGACGTCTCGACCGGGGTCGGTTTCTACGACCACATGCTCGACCAGCTCGGCCGGCACGGGCTCTTCGACCTCACGGTCAAGACCGAGGGCGACCTTCACATCGACTCGCACCACACCATCGAGGACACCGCCCTCGCGCTCGGCGCGGCCTTCAAGCAGGCACTGGGCGACAAGGTCGGCATCTACCGCTTCGGCAACTGCACCGTCCCGCTGGACGAGTCGCTCGCCCAGGTCACCGTCGACCTCTCCGGCCGCCCCTACCTGGTGCACACCGAGCCGGAGAAGATGGCGCCGATGATCGGCGAGTACGACACGACGATGACCCGGCACATCCTGGAGTCCTTCGTCGCCCAGGCGCAGATCGCCCTGCACGTCCACGTCCCGTACGGCCGCAACGCCCACCACATCGTGGAGTGCCAGTTCAAGGCGCTGGCCCGCGCGCTCCGTTACGCCAGCGAGCACGATCCGCGTGCCGCCGGCATCCTGCCCACCACGAAGGGCGCCCTGTGACCGGCCTCAACACCATTCTCATCGTCGTCGGCCTCTTCCTGGCCGGCGGCGTCTACTCATTCTGGAAGCAGGGCATGCCCAAGGGCGTCGTCGTGCTCCTCGGATTCGGCTCCGTGATGGCCCTGGTCTCGGGCATCCTGCGGATCCAGTGACTCTGGACTGAGGAATCTGTGAGCGACAAGAAGAAGATCGTCGTCCTCGACTACGGCTTCGGCAACGTCCGTTCCGCCGAGCGGGCCCTCGCCCATGTCGGCGGGGACGTGGAGATCACCCGCGACTTCGACACCGCGATGAACGCGGACGGGCTGCTCGTCCCCGGCGTCGGTGCCTTCTCGGCCTGCATGGCAGGCCTGAAGGAGGCCCGCGGTGAATGGATCATCGGGCGCAGGCTGTCCGGCGGCCGGCCCGTCATGGGCATCTGCGTGGGCATGCAGATCCTGTTCGAGCGAGGCATCGAGAACGGCGTGGAGACGGACGGCCTCGACGAGTGGCCCGGCACAGTCGGCCCGCTGAAGGCGGACGTCGTCCCGCACATGGGCTGGAACACCGTCGACGCGCCCGAGGACTCCCGCCTCTTCGCCGGCCTCGACCGCGACGAGCGCTACTACTTCGTGCACTCCTACGCGGCGCACGACTGGTCACTCGAAGTGACCAACGCCAAGATCCGTGCCCCCAAGGTCACCTGGGCGACACACGGCGAACGGTTCGTCGCCGCCGTCGAGAACGGCGCGTTGTGGGCCACCCAGTTCCACCCCGAGAAGTCCGGCGATGCCGGCGCCCAGCTGCTGACCAACTGGATCGAGACGCTGTAATGCCGAAGCTTGAACTGCTCCCGGCCGTAGACGTGCGCGACGGCCAGGCCGTCCGCCTCGTCCACGGCGAATCCGGCTCCGAGACGTCCTACGGCTCCCCGCTCGAGGCGGCCCTCGCCTGGCAGAGCTCCGGCGCCGAGTGGCTGCACCTCGTCGACCTGGACGCCGCCTTCGGCACCGGCGACAACCGCGCCCTGATCTCCGAGGTCGCCGGCGCGATGGACATCAAGGTGGAGCTCTCCGGCGGCATCCGCGACGACGCCTCGCTGGAGGCCGCCCTCGCCACCGGCTGCCGCCGCGTCAACCTCGGCACCGCCGCCCTGGAGACCCCCGAGTGGGTCGCCAAGGTCATCGCCGAGCACGGCGACAAGATCGCCGTCGGTCTCGACGTCCGCGGCACGACACTGCGCGGCCGCGGCTGGACCCGCGACGGCGGCGACCTCTACGAGACGCTCGCCCGCCTCGACTCCGAGGGCTGCGCCCGCTACGTCGTGACCGACATCGCCAAGGACGGCACGCTGGAGGGGCCCAACCTGGGCCTGCTGCGCGACGTCTGCGCAGCCACCGACCGGCCCGTCGTCGCGTCCGGCGGCGTCTCCTCGCTGGCCGACCTGCGTGCGATCTCCCTGCTCGTGCCGGAAGGCGTCGAGGGCGCGATCGTCGGAAAGGCGCTGTACGCGAAGGCGTTCACGCTCGAGGAGGCACTCAAGGCGGTCTCCGTATGACGGGCTCCGTACGCCGCGTCTCCTCGGACGACACACGGGAGGAGAAGTTCGGCTACTCCCGCGCGGTGGAGCTCCCGGGCGGTCTGGTCCTCGTGTCCGGATGCACCTCGGTGGTCAACGGCGAGATCGCGCAGGGCGGTCCGTACGAGCAGGCCGTCGCCTCCTTCCAGGTCGCCTTCGACGCGCTGAAGCAGACGGGCCTGGGGCGCGAGGACGTCGTCCGTACCCGGATGTACCTCACGCACGCCCGGGACGTGGACGAGGTCGGGCGCGCCCACAAGGAGCTCTTCGACGACGTGCGCCCCGCCGCGTCGATGATCATCGTGGCCGGTCTCGTGGACCCGTCCCTCGTCGTCGAGGTCGAGGTAGAGGCCTGCCGGGCGGGTGAGCGATGAGCCTCGCCGTACGGGTCATCCCGTGCCTGGACGTCGACAACGGCCGGGTCGTCAAGGGCGTCAACTTCCAGAACCTGCGCGACGCGGGCGACCCCGTCGAGATGGCCAAGCTGTACGACGCCGAGGGCGCCGACGAGTTGACGTTCCTCGACATCACCGCGTCCAGCGGTGACCGCGAGACGACGTACGACGTGGTGCGCCGCACCGCCGAGCAGGTCTTCATCCCGCTCACCGTCGGCGGCGGCGTCCGCACCCCGGAGGACGTCGACAAGCTGCTGCGGGCCGGGGCCGACAAGGTCGGGGTCAACACCGCGGCCATCGTCCGCCCCGACCTCGTCCGTGAGATCGCGGAGCGCTTCGGGCGGCAGGTGCTCGTGCTCTCCGTCGACGCCCGGCGCACCCCCACGGGCAGCTTCGAGGTCACCACGCACGGCGGCCGCAAGGGCACCGGGATCGACGCGGTGGAGTGGGCGCACCGGGCGGCCGAGCTGGGAGCGGGGGAGATCCTGCTCAACTCGATGGACGCCGACGGCACGAAGGACGGCTACGACATCGAGATGATCGAGGCCGTACGGGCGCACGTCACCGTCCCCGTCATCGCCTCGGGCGGTGCGGGCCGGCTGGAGGACTTCGCGCCGGCGGTCGGCGCGGGTGCCGACGCGGTCCTGGCCGCATCCGTCTTCCACTTCGGTGACCTGCGGATCTCCGAGGTCAAGGGCGCGCTGCGAGAGGCCGGGCACCCCGTTCGCTGACCCGGTCGGGGAGACAGCCGTACGGGAAGACCGGCGATCTCGCCGATGTCCGCACGCAGGACACACCGCCAGAGTGGCGCCGTCAGCAACTGACGGCGCCACCCACGCGGTGCTCCCGAAGGCCCCGGACGACGGGCCTGCGGCTGCCGCGCAGTGGTTGCGCCTCGACCGAGAGGATCCCCCCTCGTGCAGCAGCACCTCCCCTCCGGCGACATCTCCCCGCGCCACCGGATGTCGAAGAGCCGCTCCCGTACGGTCAGGCTCGCCGTGGCCGCCGCGGCCACCACCGCCGCCCTGGTCACCGCCCTGATGCCGGGCGCCCAGGCAGCGGACAACCCGTACGAGCGCGGCCCGGCCCCGAGCAACTCCAGCATCGAGGCGAGCCGCGGCTCGTACGCGACCTCGCAGACCACCGTCTCCTCGCTGAGCGTCAGAGGGTTCGACGGCGGCACGATCTACTACCCGACCTCCACCTCGGACGGCACCTTCGGCGCGGTCGTCATCTCGCCGGGCTTTACCGCCTACCAGTCGAGCATCGCCTGGCTGGGCCCGCGCCTGGCCTCGCAGGGCTTCGTGGTCTTCACCATCGACACCAACACGACGTTGGACCAGCCCGCGAGCAGAGGTGACCAGTTGCTCGCGGCGCTGGACTACCTCACCGGCACCAGTTCGGTGCGCGGCAGGATCGACTCCTCGCGGCTCGGTGTGATGGGCCACTCCATGGGCGGTGGCGGCGCCTTGGAGGCCGCGAAGGACCGTCCGTCGCTCCAGGCCGCCATCCCGCTGACCGGCTGGAACACGGACAAGACCTGGCCCGAGGTGCAGACGCCGACCCTGGTCATCGGTGCCGACGGTGACTCCGTCGCCCCCGTCGCCACGCACTCCAAGCCGTTCTACAACTCGCTCCCGAGTTCGTTGGACAAGGCGTACCTGGAGCTTCGGGGTGCCAGCCACTTCACCCCGAACAGCTCCAACACGACGATCGCGAAGTACAGCATCTCGTGGCTGAAGCGGTTCATCGACAACGACACCCGCTACGAGCAGTTCCTCTGCCCGCTGCCCTCGACCAGCCTCACGATCGCCGAGTACAGGGGCACCTGCCCGCACACCTCCTGACGACGGGGAAACCGGGGGCCGGACCGCGCGTACCGCGGTCCGGCCCCTTTCGGTGTGCGGGGACTGTGCCCCGGCACAGTGCGTACGACGTTCCGTTGGGAGCCCGCACCGCTCCGGGGCCGACCGGGAACGGGGAGCGGACGCGGGCCTTCCGACGCTGTTTACGCGGAAGTAGCGTCGATGGGGTGACCCCATCGACGACCGTGCACAGTCCGCCCCGGCTGTACGGCCGCAGCGGCGAACTCGCCATCCTGGACACACTGCTGGGACGGCTCCGGGCAGGCGACGGCGGAGCGCTCGTGCTGACCTCGCCGCCCGGCCTGGGCCGCACCGCCCTGCTACGACGCGCCGCCGCCGAGCACCACGGCAGGCACGGAGGGACCGTGCTGTACGCCGCCGCCGCCCCCACCGAACAACGGCTGCCCCACAGCGGGCTGCACACCCTGCTGTGCTCCGCGCCGCGCCCGCTGCCCGACACGCTCCTGCGGTCCGGCGTCACGCCGGGCGGGCTCCTCGCCGTGCTGCGCGGCCTGGGGGCGGAGGAGCCCCTGCTGGTCTGCGTGGACGACGCGCACGCCTGGGACCCGGACTCGCGCGCCGCACTCGGATACGCCGCTCGCAGACTCGGCGCGGGCAGCCGGGTCGCGGTCGTGATCGGCTCGGCGGACGAGACCGCCTTCGCCGGACTGCCCGCGCTGCGTCTCGCCCCGCTCGACGACGACGCGGCGACCGCGTTGCTCGATTCACTCACCGCCGCCACCAGCGATGTCGACCCCGTCGTACGCAGTGAGCTCCTGCGCGAGGCGGCAGGCAACCCGCGGCTGCTGGCCGGTCTCGTCGGCCGCCTGACCCCGGGTCAGCTCGCGGGGCGCACGGCGCTTCCGTACCCGCTGCCCGGCGCCGAGAGTGTCCTTGACGCCCACGCCGAACACCTGGGCGGGCTCTCCGCCGACACCCACACCCTGCTCCTGCTCGCCGCCGCCGCGGAGGAGCACGAGCCGGACGGGGCCGGGTCCGACGCCGCCCTGCTGCTGCGGGCCGGTGCCCGCGCCGGGCTCCCCAGCGCGCAACTCGACCGCGTACTGTTCGCGCCCGCCGGGACGGCCGGGGCCCTGCAACGCGCGGGAAGCCGGGTGCACTTCAGCCACCCGCTGCTGCGTCGCGCGGTCCTGCACCGGGCGCCGCCCGGCCGCCGCCGCGCCGCGCACGAACTGCTCGCCGGACTGCTCACACGGCCCGGCTCGCCACCGCTGCCGGCCCTCGTCCAGCGGGCCTGTGCGGCGCCCGGGCCCGACGCGGCCCTCGCGGAGCGGCTGGAGGCGGCCGCCGTCGCCCCGTACCCGCACGGCGAACGCTCGGCCGCACTGGCCCGTGCCGCCGCGCTCTCCACCGACGACACCCTGCGCGCGGCACGCTTCGCCGCCGCGGCCGAGCAGGCGAGGCTGGCCGGTGACACCAACCGGGCCCGCGCCATGCTGGCCCGCGTCGGCCCGCACCTCGCCGGGGGCGCCGCCCCGTACGTACGCGGCATGCTCGCCCTGCGCGACGGGCCGGCTGCCGACGCCCGCGAGGCGCTCCTGACCGCTGCCGGACTGCTCGCCCCGCACGACCCGCGCCGCACCCTTGACGCATTGTTCGGCGCGGCTGAGGCGGCGTGGGCGATGGGGGACGCCATCGCCTACCTCGACGCCATGAACCGCATCCCCGTGGCGGCCGCCGACCGGTCCATGGCCCAGTACCGCGCGGGTATGTGCGCGGTACTGGCCGGTCACCCCGACCGGGGCCACGCGCTGCTGCGGTGCTGCCTGGACTCCGCGGACCGCGCCGAGGACGCGGGTGAACTCCTGAGGGCGGCCGCTTCGGCGCTCGTGCTGGGCGAGGTCGACGCCGCCTGCCGGGCAGGGGCCCGCGCGCTCGCCGCCGCACGCACCCGGGGGCCCGAGTCCCTGCTGCCGCACGCACTGGAACAACTCGCCTACTCCGAACTGCGGACCGGGCAGCACGCGAGGGCGAGGGCCCACGCGCTGGAAGGGCTGCACGCCGCGCGGCGGACTGGGCAGTCCAACGCCGCGACGCATCTGCACGCCGTGCTCGCCCTCGCGGCCTCCGTGGAGGGACCCGCCGAGGCGTGCGCAGCCCATGCCGACGCGGCCCTCGCCGGCGCGGGACCGCACGGCCTCGCCCAGGCGGCCATGCTCGCCACCTGGGCGATCGCCCGCGCGGATCTCGCCGCCGGGCGGCCGGGCGAGGCGGCGGCCCGCCTCGGACCACTGGTCAGGCCGGGTCCGGGGACCGGGCACTTCGCCACCCGGATGCTCGCTGTGCCGTGCTACGTCGAGGCGATGGTGCTGTCCGGCCGCGCGGACGAGGGCTCCGCCGAACTCGCGGGCGCGGTGGCCGAGTTCGCGCTGTGGACCGCCCGGACCACCGATCCACAGGTCCCGGCGCAGCTCGCGCGCTGCCGTGCCCTGCTGGCGCCCCCCGAGGAGGCCGCCGCCTGGTACGAGGAGGCGCTCGTCCACCACGACCGGGCGGGCGGCCATTTCGAGCGCGCCCGCACCCGGCTGCTCCACGGTCAGCTGCTGCGCAGGCTGCGCCGCACCCGTGAGGCACGCGGCCCCCTGCGTGACGCACTGGTCGGCTTCGAGCGCTGCTGTGCCCGCGCGTGGGCGGACCGGGCGGGCGGGGAACTGCGCGCCGCCGGGGAGGCGGTGGACGGCGCGGACCGGAGCGGCCCGGGGCCGCTGGCCGTACTGACCCCGCAGCAGCAGCGGATCGCCCGCTGCGTCGCGGAGGGGGCGACCAACCGCGAGGTGGCCGTGCGGCTCTCGGTGAGTCCCAGGACCGTGGACCACCACCTCCGCAACGTCTTCTCGGCCCTCGGCGTCCGGTCCCGTACCGAGCTCGCGCGGCTGCTCGACCGCGGGTCCGGGACGAGGTTGCAGGACCGTGATGAGAAGAACCGCGCACACCCCTAGGTACCGACCGGGCGGTATGCCATTCTGCGGTCGTCAGGATCGATCGGTGTGCACCCGCCCGACGCAGGGCCGGGCGCACACCGGGGCCGGCCCAACCGCGGCCGGCCGATTCCCGGTGGAGGGCCGCCATGCCACAGGTCGTACGTTCACGGATCAGGGCGCTGCACGGACCGCCCCCCGTCTCGCCGATGCCGCACCGATTCCGCTCCCTGGCCGACCGTGAGGCCGTAGCGGTGCTCCACCGGGCGGCCCGCGTGCTGCTGGACTCGCTGCCGGAGCTCACCGACCGGCTGGTCGAGGCACTGCGGGAGCAGGTGCCCGCCTATCGCGCCGCGATCGAGACCGAGCCGGCCGAGATCTGGCAGGAGGTCCACCACTCGCTGCGCCACAACGTCGCATCCCTGATCCAGCCCAGGGAGTTCAGGGAAGCCGCCCACCGCACCTCCCGGTGGATCGGCGAGAGCCGGGCCGAGCAGGGCGTACCCCTCGACGCGGTCATGCACGCCTTCCGGATGGGCGGGGCGATGGTCTGGCAGGACCTGGTCGACGACACCGCCAGGCGCCACCCCGAGGACACCCGGCTGCTGGTCCATGTCGCCGCGGACGTATGGAACTTCGTCGACGAACACTGCGCGGTCGTGGCCGAGGCGTACCGGCAGGCCGAGCGGCGGCTCTCCTGGCGCCGTGAGAACCGGCAGCGACTGATGACGGCCGCCCTGCTGGACGGCACCGCCCGGATCGCGGACCTGCCGGACGCCGCCGCGGCACTGGGCCTGCCGGTGCAGGGGCGCTACGCGGTACTCGCGGTGACGGGTGCGCGCCGGACCCCGCACGGGGCGGGGTGCCCGCCCCTGGCCCTGGCCGACGGCACCCAGGCGCTCTGGCACACCGCGGGAGACGTGGAACTGGCCGTCCTCCCGCTCGGTGCCGGCCCTGCCACCTCGGAGGCCGGCACGCGGGACGAGGGAGAGGGCGCCGCCCCGTCGGCGCCGGCTCCGGAATGCGGGCCGACCGGCGGTCCCGGGGCGGACACGGGTTCCGGTCCCGGAGGCGAACTCGCTCTGCTGGCGGCCGGGCTGACGGCCTCTCCCGGAACCCGCGTGGGTATCAGCTCCGTGGTCGAGGGACTCGCGTCCGTCGGTCACGCCCGCCTCCTGGCCGAGACGGCGCTCCGCGCCTGCCCCGCGTCCGGCGGCACCGTCCTCCTGGACGAGCACCTGCCCACCGCGCTCGTCGTGTCGTCACCCGGCCTGGGAGCCGCGCTGGCCGACCGCGTGTTCGGGCAGCTGGACGCGCTCGACCCGGCCGACCGTGACGTCCTCATCGAGACGCTGACCGCGTGGCTGGACGCGGACGGCTCGGCACAGAGGGCGGGCGCCCGGCTGTACTGCCACCGCAACACCGTGCTGAACCGGCTACGGCGCTTCGAGCAGCTGACGGGGCGTTGCCTGACTCGGCCCACGGACGCGGTCGAGGTCTCGCTGGCGCTTGCGGCGCGCCGGCTGCTGGCGGGCTGAACTCTCCGAGCCGAGGCGCCACCCCCGTCGCGCGGCTCCGGCGGCAGGCGGCGCCGCCTGCCGCCGGGCCGCGGGCCACCGCGCGGGCCCGGCAGGAGCGGGACACCGACGCCCGCGGGTGCGACAAGTCCGGCGCGAATACGCGGGAGATTCGGGCACACGCACATTGTGCGGACGCACAGATCCTGGCCGGACAGGCTGTACCCGCGCCGCGTTGCGCTCCCGTCCTCTGTGCCGCGCGCGACCCGGCTGGTGCCATGGCGCGCATGTCCTCAGCTGCCTACAGAGCCGTGCCGGCGGAGCGAAACCGGTGAGCGGCGCGGTCGACGCCCGGTCCCTGGCCGTGGTCATCTTCCTGGGTTTCGTCGCGGTGTCCCTGCTGCTGTGCGGGCTCGCCGCCGCGGACCAGGACGACCCGGACCACTTCTACGCCGGCGGCTCCACCCTCGGTCCCGTCGGCGCGGGGCTGGCCATCGCGGGTGACTACGTCTCCGCCGCCACGCTGCTCTCCACCACGGGTTCCGTCGCGCTCGCCGGTTTCGACGGGCTGCTGTTCGCCCTGGCGACGGTCGCCTCCCTCGCCCTGGTCATGCGCCTGTTCGCCGAACGCCTGCGCCGCAGGGGGGTGTTCACGCTCGGCGACTTCCTCGCCGACCGGCTCGGCGACGGTTCCGTACGCCGGGCGCTGGGCGTGGCCACCCTCGTCGTCCTGGCGCCCCTGCTGCTGGTGCAGCTCACCACGGCGGGGCACGTCATGACCGCCATGTTCGGACTGCCCGACGGCGCGCTCACCGGCTGCACCGTCGCCAGTGGGACGCTGATGGTCTGCTACTCGGCCTTCGGCGGCATGCGCGGCACCGGCTACATCCAGATCCTCAAGGTGGCCGTCGTCCTCGGCGCGGTCACCCTGCTCGCCGGACTCGTCCTCGCACGTTTCGGCTGGTCCCCGTTCGCCCTCTTCGACGCGGCCCGGGCGGGCAGCAAGGCCGGCGGCGACTACGCGCGCCCCGGACTGCAGTTCGGCCACGGACTCGCGGGCGGACTCGACCTGATCGGCTTCCAGATCACGCTGGTGCTCGGCGCGGCCTGCATGCCCCACATCATGATGCGGCTCCACCCGATCCGCGACGCCAGAACGGCCCGCCGGGCCGGAGTCTGGGCCGTGGCACCCGTCGCCCTGCTGTGCGCGGGCATCGTCGTCGTCGGACTCGGTGCGTCCGCCCTGGTCGGCCGTGACCTGCTGCGCGCCGCCGATCCGGCCGGCGGCACGGCCCTGCTGATGGTGACGGGCGCACTGGACCCGGGCGCCGCGGGACCGCGCGACAGCCCGCTGTTCGCGCTCGTCGCCTGTGCCGCGTTCGCCACCACCCTGGCAGCTGTGGCCGGTATCACCCTGGCGGCCGCCTCGTCCGTGGCCCGAGACTTCACGGCGCAGCGAGGAGCCCAGGGCGAGAGCAGGGCCTCGGGCCGGGAGATCCGGCGGGCCCGCCGGGCCGTCGCCGCGATCGGAACCCTCGCCGTGCTGCTCTCGGCGTACACCCACGACCGGAACCCCCAGGTGCTGCTGTCGCTGTCGTTCGCGGCGGCGGCCTCGGTCCTCCCGCCCGTCCTGCTGTACGCACTCTTCCGCCCGCGCTTCGACGCGCGCGGGGTGCGATGGACGGTGTACGGGACGCTTCCCCTGATCGCGGTCCTGATGGTCCTGTCACCGGCGTTCTCCGGCACGCCCGTCGCACTGTTCCCGGAGTGGGACTTCGACGTGTTCCCGCTCCAGACACCGGGCCTGGTCACCATCCCCGCAGGCTTCCTCCTCGGGCTGCTGGGAACCGGCCGCGGCCCGGAGGCCGGCGACGACGCGGCCCGGCACCGCCACCGCACCCGCCGGCCACCCGCCCGGACCCGCAGCGGTGCCTGAACGGGCAGGGTGGCCGTGTCCGGGCCACGGGCTGTCCCGTCAGATCAGAGACCCAGCTCCGCCGTGTGCAGGCGGGCCAGCGCGTCCTTGTCCCCCTCCAGTTCCACCCGCGCGGCGTCCTGGCGCCCCGCCGCGAA
Organism: Streptomyces sp. NPDC057428; assembly: GCF_042803195.1. Classification (NCBI taxonomy): domain Bacteria; kingdom Bacillati; phylum Actinomycetota; class Actinomycetes; order Kitasatosporales; family Streptomycetaceae; genus Streptomyces; species Streptomyces sp. NPDC057428. The sequence goes on along the minus strand of NZ_JBHVCT010000043.1, from coordinate 39,282 downwards.
CAGCAGCAGCTCGCCCGGCTCCCCGGTGACCGTCACCACCGGGGTGCCCTTGTGGGCCACCACCGTCTGGCCGTCAGGACGCCGCAGTACCAGGCCCACCGGAGCCCGGCGGCCCATCATCCGGGCGGTCTTCTCTGTGCGTGACCACAGGACGTCGGCGAAGACCGGGTCCAGCTCCCGCTGCGACCAGTCGGGCTGGGCCCGGCGTACGTCCTCCGCATGGATGTAGAACTCCACGGTGTTGGCCGCCTCGTCCAGCTGCTTCAGGCCGAAGGGCGACATCCGCGGCGGGCCCGTACGGATGAGCTGGATCAGTTCCTCGTACGGCTTGGCGGCGAATTCGGCCTGCACCCGCTCCAGCCGGTTCTTCAGGGCGCCGAGCAGGAGCCCGCCCGCCGCGTCCGCCCGGCGTTCACGCACCACGACGTGGGCGGCCAGGTCCCGGGTCTTCCAGCCATTGCACAGGGTCAGGGCTTCCGGGCCCGCCGCCTCCAACAGGTCGGCGAGCAGAAGACGTTCACGCTTCGCATGGGTCGACATGCCCGCCAGCGTACGGCCGCCGCACGGGGTCCGCCCAGTGGACGCACGGCCTGGCACCGCCTCCGGCGCGGCACAATGGGGCGCATGACCAGCGCGCCCGGCCCCGTACCCGCAAGCAGCCTCGATCCGGCAGTCGCCGCCCGCCTCAAGCGCGGCCCCGACGGACTGGTGCCGGCCATCGCACAGCAGTACGACACCGGCGAGGTGCTCATGCTCGGCTGGATGGACGACGAGGCACTGCACAGGACCCTGACCACGGGCCGCTGCACCTACTGGTCGCGCAGCCGCCAGGAGTACTGGGTCAAGGGCGACACCTCGGGCCACGTCCAACGGGTGAAATCCGTCGCCCTGGACTGCGACGCCGACACCGTCCTGGTGAAGGTCGACCAGACGGGCGCCGCCTGCCACACCGGTGCCCGCACGTGCTTCGACGAGGACGTCCTGCCGCTCACCGGGCCCCGGTAAGGTCAGCCGCCATGGATCTTGAGACCTTCCGCAAGCTCGCCGTGGACCGGCGCGTCATCCCCGTGAGCCGCCGGCTCCTGGCGGACGGCGACACCCCGGTCGGCCTGTACCGCAAGCTCGCGGCCGAGCGCACCGGCACGTTCCTCCTCGAATCCGCGGAGAACGGCCGCACCTGGTCCCGCTACTCCTTCATCGGGGTACGCAGCGCCGCCGCCCTGACCGCCGTGGACGGACAGGCGCGCTGGCTCGGCACGCCGCCCGTCGGCGTCCCCGTCGACGGGGACCCGCTGGAGGCCCTGAGAGCCACGATCGAGACCCTGCACACGCCGCGCGACCTGGTCGGCGACGACGGCCTGCCGCCGTTCACCGGGGGCATGGTCGGCTACCTCGGCTACGACGTCGTGCGCCGGCTCGAGAGGATCACCGAGCACGGCGGCGACGACCTGAGGCTGCCCGAGCTCACGATGCTGCTCACCTCGGATCTCGCCGTCCTCGACCACGTGAACGGCACGGTGCTGCTGATCGCCAACGCGATCAACCACAACGACCTGGACACCGGGGTCGACGAGGCGTACGCCGACGCCGTCGCCCGGCTCGACGCCATGGAGCGGGACCTGTCGCGGCCCGTGGAGAACGTCCCGGCCGCCCTCCCGCCCTCCGAGCTCCCTCCGTACACCGCCCTCTGGGGCGGCCAGGCGTTCCAGGACGCCGTCGACGACATCAAGGAGCGCATCAGGGCCGGCGAGGCCTTCCAGGTCGTCCCCTCGCAGCGCTTCGAGACCCCGTGCACCGCGAGCGCGCTGGACGTCTACCGGGTCCTGCGGGCGACCAACCCGTCGCCGTACATGTACCTCTTCCGCTTCGACGGATTCGACGTCGTCGGCTCCAGCCCCGAGGCGCTCGTCAAGGTCGAGGACGGCCGCGCCATGGTGCACCCCATCGCGGGCACCAGGCACCGCGGATCCACCCCGCACGAGGACCAGGCCCTCGCCGACGAACTCCTCGCCGACCCGAAGGAGCGCGCCGAGCACCTGATGCTCGTCGACCTCGGCCGCAACGACCTCGGGAGGGTCTGCGCACCCGGCAGCGTCGAGGTCGTCGATTTCATGTCGGTCGAGCGCTACTCGCACGTGATGCACATCGTCTCCACCGTCACCGGGCGCGTGGCCGACGGCCGCACCGCGTTCGACGTTCTCACCGCGTGCTTCCCCGCCGGCACCCTGTCCGGCGCGCCCAAGCCCCGTGCCCTGCAGATCATCGAGGAGCTGGAACCGAGCCGGCGCGGCCTCTACGGAGGATGTGTCGGATATCTCGATTTCGCCGGGGACTCCGACACCGCGATCGCCATCAGGACCGCCCTGCTCCGCGACGGCACCGCCTACGTCCAGGCCGGAGCGGGCGTCGTCGCCGACTCCGACCCCGTCGCCGAGGACACCGAGTGCCGCAACAAGGCCGCGGCCGTCCTGCGGGCCGTCCATACGGCGAACCGCCTTCCGAGCCCGCTGAGCCGGTAGGGGATAGTGGAGTACGTGAGTGCTGTCCCCGTACCCCAGCCCCGTGCCCGAGCCGCCTCCGCGCCCGACAGCGCTGGAAGCCGTCGGAGCCTCGGCGCCGGCCTGCTCCTCGGGGCCGCCGGTGCCACCGTCGTCCTCCTCGCCTCCGGGCAGACCTGGGCCGAGGGCCAGGCCGCCGTCGGCGGCGGCATCCTGCCGCTCAGCGCCGACGGACAGGATGTCACCGGCCTCCCGGCAGCCCTGGCCGTCGTCGGCCTGGCCGCCCTGGTCGCCGTCTTCGCCGTGCGCGGCGGCAGCCGGGTCCTCGTCGCCGGACTCCTCGCCCTCAGCGGCCTCGGCGCCGGGCTGAGCGCCTGGGCCGGCGCCTCGGACAGTGCCGCCCTGGACGAGCAGGCCGCGCAGACCACCGGCAACACCTCGGCCACGGTCGAGGCCCTCAGCCACACCGCCTGGCCCTACGTCACCGCGGTCGGCGGGCTGCTGATCCTGCTCGCCGGGCTGCTCGCACTGCGCTTCGGCCGCGGCTGGCCCGCCATGTCCGGCCGGTACGAGCGCGACGGCACCCCCCGCCCCCGCAGGGCCCCCCGCACGGCCCCGGACCCCGACCGGCCCGAGGAACTCTGGAAGGCGCTGGACCGCGGCGAGGACCCGACGCGCGACGCATGACCCCCGAGCCTCGTGTCACTCCGTACGTACGGGACAATGGCAGCGAGCTTTTCGACAGCCGTATCTTCAGAGCAACACCAACAAGGAGCAACTCATGGCGGGCAGCAGCCACGGACACACCCCGGCCGCCTGGACAGGTGTCATCATCTGTTTCATCGGCTTCTGCGTCGCAGGCGTCTTCCTGGTCGCGGCCGAGCCGCTCGGCTTCTGGGCCGGCCTCGTGGTCATCGCCCTGGGCGGGATCGTCGGCCTCGCGATGAAGATGGCAGGCCTCGGCATGCCGAAGGAGTCGGCCGAGATGGCGGCCGCCCGGGACCGCGCCGCGAAGGCCCAGGTCACGGCTTAAGGTCCTACGTCCGGATCGGGCCGGACCGGCGGGCGGTGCAGGGCACGTGAGCCCGGCACGACCCGACGGGACGACCGGTGCGGGTGCCGGTCCACGGACACGACACGAGGCGCAGCCCGTACCGGGCTGCGCCTCTGCGTCTCAGCGGGGAGAATCACCGCGTGGACGCCTCAGTCTCTCCCGCAGCCCCGGACCCGGCCCCCGTACCCCGGGCGCCCGGCCCCGCCTTCTCCCAGGCAGCCCCCGCCCCGGTCTCCCGGCTCAGGCGGCTCGCCACGCCCGTCGGGGTCATGGCCGCCGTCGTCGCCGCGTTCGGCTACGTCGCGGCCGTCGACCCCAACGAACCCGGCCACTACCCCGTCTGCCCCATGCTCCGGTTCACCGGGGTGCTCTGCCCCGGGTGCGGCGGTCTCCGCAGCGCCCACGCGTTCGCCCACGGGGACATCCCGGCGGCCCTGGGCTCCAACGCCCTGGCCGTCCTCGGCTACGCCGTGTTCGCCGCGGTCTGGGTGCTCTGGACCGTCCGCGCGAGCCGGGGCCGGCCCATGCGGATCACCGTCGCTCCCGCCTACTGGTGGGGGGTGGGCGCTGTTCTGCTGGTCTTCTCGGTGATCCGCAATCTTCCGTTCGGATCGGCGCTGGCTCCCTGAATACCCAGCCGGTGGGACGTACGGTCGCCGGATGCGGGCTCTGCGCCCTCCTGCGGATACCATCGATACGGCTGATCCTGTTCCTCATCACCGCTTCGGAAGGGGGCCGCTCGCGTGAGTGTGCTCGACGAGATCATTGACGGCGTCCGCGCCGACCTCGCGGAGCGGCAGGCGCGTGTCAGCCTCGACGAGCTCAAGGAGCGCGCCGCGCGCGCTCCCCGGGCCAAGGACGGAGTCGCCGCACTGCGCGGTGAGGGCGTGACCGTCATCTGCGAGGTCAAGCGCTCCAGCCCCTCCAAGGGGGCCCTCGCCGCCATCGCCGACCCGGCCGCGCTCGCAGCGGACTACGAGGCCGGCGGCGCGTCCGTCATCTCGGTCCTCACCGAGGAGCGCCGCTTCGGCGGCTCGCTCGCCGACCTGGAGGCCGTCCGGGCCAAGGTCGACATCCCGGTCCTGCGCAAGGACTTCATCGTCACCTCGTACCAGCTGTGGGAGGCGCGGGCCTACGGTGCCGACCTCGCCCTGCTGATCGTCGCAGCCCTCGACCAGGAAGCCCTCGTCTCCCTGATCGAGCGCGCCGAGTCGATCGGCCTGACGCCGCTCGTCGAGGCGCACGACGAGGAGGAGGCGGAGCGTGCCGTGGACGCCGGAGCGAAGATCATCGGTGTCAACGCGCGCAACCTGAAGGACCTCATGGTCGACCGCTCCACCTTCGAGCGCGTCGCCCCCGAGATCCCCGACCACATCGTCAAGGTCGCCGAGTCCGGCGTCCGGGGCCCTCACGACCTCATCGCCTACGCCAACTCCGGCGCGGACGCGGTGCTCGTCGGGGAGTCCCTGGTCACCGGCCGCGACCCGCGGGCCGCCGTCGCCGACCTGGTCGCCGCCGGCGCGCACCCCGCCCTGCGGCACGGACGGAGCTGACCCGACCCGTGCCCGCCGACCGTCCCGCCGCCCACATCCGGCCGGGTCTGCGCCCCGCCGGGGCGAGCACCCGGGACGCGCACGGGCCGTCGGCGCGCGGCTGCCGCCCACCCCTCTCCCTCCGCCACCCTCAGCCGAGGCGCTGCGCTCCGCCCTTCTGGCACCGCGGCTGCCGCGCCCCGGCCCGGCGTGTGCACGGCCGGCGCGTGCGGTACGTGATCGGCGACGAGCCCGGACAGGTCAACGGGATGCGATGGCGCACGGGGTCCGCGCCGTAGCGAGCCCCGTCGTACCCCCGCTCCGGGCGGGACCAGCACGACACACCGCACCGACCGTCCCGGCCGGCGTGGCGCTCCGCTCACGGCGCATACGGTGAACCCACCCGTCGCAAGTCGAGGAGCACGTCGCATGTCGTCCGACTTCTTCATTCCGGACCCCGAGGGTCTGATCCCCAGCGCCGAGGGGTATTTCGGCGCGTTCGGTGGCAAGTTCATCCCGGAGGCGCTGGTCGCGGCCGTGGACGAGGTCGCCGTCGAATACGACAAGGCCAAGGCGGACCCGGCCTTCGCCGCCGAACTCAACGCCCTCATGGTCGACTACACCGGCCGGCCCAGCGCGTTGACCGAGGTCGCCCGCTTCGCCGAGCACGCCGGGGGCGCCCGCGTCTTCCTCAAGCGCGAGGACCTCAACCACACCGGTTCGCACAAGATCAACAACGTGCTCGGCCAGGCGCTCCTCACCAGGCGCATGGGCAAGACCCGCATCATCGCGGAGACCGGAGCCGGCCAGCACGGGGTCGCCACCGCGACCGCCTGCGCCCTCTTCGGGCTCGAATGCACCATCTACATGGGCGAGATCGACACCGAGCGGCAGGCGCTGAACGTGGCGCGGATGCGGATGCTCGGTGCCGAGGTCGTGGCCGTGAAGTCCGGCTCCCGGACGCTGAAGGACGCCATCAACGAGGCGTTCCGGGACTGGGTCGCCAACGTGGACCGCACCCACTACCTTTTCGGTACGGTCGCCGGGCCGCACCCCTTCCCCGCGATGGTCCGCGACTTCCACCGGGTCATCGGCGTCGAGGCCCGGCGCCAGATCCTGGAGCGGACGGGCCGGCTGCCGGACGCCGCCGTCGCCTGCGTCGGCGGCGGGTCCAACGCCATCGGCCTCTTCCACGCCTTCATCCCGGACGCGGACGTCCGGCTGATCGGCTGCGAACCCGCCGGGCACGGCGTGGAGACCGGCGAGCACGCGGCGACCCTCACCGCGGGCGAGCCGGGCATCCTGCACGGTTCACGGTCGTACGTCCTCCAGGACGAGGAGGGCCAGATCACCGAGCCCTACTCGATCTCGGCCGGCCTCGACTACCCGGGCATCGGCCCGGAGCACGCCTACCTCAAGGACGTCGGCCGCGGCGAGTACCGCGCGGTCACCGACGACGCCGCCATGCAGGCCCTGCGCCTCCTCTCCCGCACCGAGGGAATCATCCCGGCCATCGAGAGCGCGCACGCGCTGGCCGGAGCCCTGGAGGTCGGGCGGGAGCTCGGCGAGGACGGGCTGATCCTGATCAACCTGTCCGGCCGCGGCGACAAGGACATGGACACGGCCGCCCGCTACTTCGGCCTGTACGACGGCGCCGACGCGGTCGTCGAGGCCGACGTGGCCGACGGAGAGGTGGAGGTCACCAAGTGAGCGGCAACCGAGAGCTTCTCGAGGCGAAGCTGGCCGAGGCGGCGTCCGAGGACCGGGCGGCGCTGATCGCCTACCTGCCCGGCGGGTTCCCGACCGTCGACGGAGGCATCGAGGCCGTCAAGGCGGCGGTCGCCGGCGGCGCCGACATCATCGAGGTGGGCCTCCCGCACAGTGACCCGGTGCTCGACGGTCCGGTCATCCAGACCGCCGACGACATCGCGCTGCGCGGTGGCGTCAAGATCGCCGACATCATGCGGACGGTCCGCGAGACCCACGAGGCGACCGGCGCGCCGATCCTCGTGATGACGTACTGGAACCCGATCGACCGGTACGGCGTGGAGCGCTTCACCGCCGAACTGGCCGACGCGGGCGGCGCCGGGTGCATCCTGCCCGACCTGCCGGTCCAGGAGTCCGCGCTGTGGCGCGAGCACGCCGACAAGCACGGCCTCGCCACCGTGTTCGTCGTCGCGCCGAGCAGCAAGGACGCCCGCCTCGCGACCATCACGGCCGCCGGTTCCGGCTTCGTGTACGCCGCCTCGCTGATGGGGGTCACCGGCACCCGCGAGTCCGTCGGCGAGCAGGCCCAGGACCTGGTGCGGCGCACCCGCGCCACCAGCGCCCTCCCGGTCTGTGTGGGCATCGGCGTGTCCACGGCCGAGCACGCCCAGCAGGTCGCGGCCTTCGCCGACGGGGTGATCGTCGGCTCGGCCTTCGTGAAGCGGATGCTCGACGCGCCGGACGAGGCCACGGGCCTCAAAGCGGTCCGCGCGCTGGCGGCCGAACTGGCCGAAGGCGTTCGAAAGCGCTGACAGCGCTCGTCATCCGTATGGGTGGACCTGGGACCGGGGAGGCGCTGACGTGCCTCCCCGGTTCGTTTGCGCGGTGTGAATGAGAACCAAGACCGAAACAGGACCGCGCGCGACCGGCTCGTCCAGCAGCGCGAGCAGGACCGGGCGCGGGAGCGCCGCCGTCGCACGCTGATCGTCTCGACGGCGGTGGTGGGGGTGCTCGCGCTGGCCGCTGTGATCGGCCTGATCGCCGCCAACGCGGGCAAGGACGACCAGGACTCCGAGGCCGGGCCCGCCGTCACCCCGTCCGGGGCGATGGGGGAGGACGGACTCGCACTCCAGGTCGGAGCGGACGACGCCCCGTCCACGCTCACGATCTGGGAGGACTTCCGCTGCCCTGTCTGCGCGCAGTTCGAGAACGCCTTCCGCGACACCTTCGCGGAGCTGGCGGACAGCGGACAGCTCAAGGTGCAGTACCACCTGGCCACGATCATCGACGGCAACGTCGGCGGCACCGGATCCCTGCGCGCGGCCAATGCGGCCGCCTGCGCGCAGGACGCCGGCAAGTTCGCGCCGTACCACGACGTCCTCTACCGCAACCAGCCGGCGGAGACCGACGACGCCTTCGCCAAGAACAGCAGGCTGATCGAGCTGGCCGGTTCGGTGAAGGGCCTCGACACGCCCGCCTTCCGCAGCTGTGTGGAGGACGGCACCCACGACGGCTGGGTCGAGAAGTCGAACAAGGCGTTCGCTGCGGGCGGCTTCGAAGGCACGCCGACGGTACTCCTCAACGGTGAGTCGATCTTCCCGAAGAAGGGGGACGAGCAGATCTCCGCCGCCAATATCAAGAAGTGGGTGGCAGAGGCCAACAAGGGCAAGAAGCCCGGCACCGTCGGGGCGACGCCCTCGTCCTCCTGAGGGTGCTCCGGCGAGCTCCCGTTACCCAGAAGTTGCCGGACGGCTTGCCGTACGTCCCGTCCGGCAGGGTAGCGTCGACCCCGTCATGAACATTGCCTTCATTCCCAGCCCGTCGACCGGGGTGATCGAGCTCGGCCCGATCCCGCTCCGCGGCTACGCGTTCTGCATCATCATCGGTGTCTTCGTCGCCGTCTGGTTCGGCAACAAGCGCTGGATCGCCAGGGGCGGCAAAGCCGGCACCGTGGCCGACATCGCCGTCTGGGCCGTGCCCTTCGGCCTCGTCGGCGGCAGGCTCTACCACGTCATCACCGACTACCAGCTGTACTTCAGCGACGGTGAGGACTGGGTCGACGCCTTCAAGATCTGGGAGGGCGGACTCGGTATCTGGGGCGCGATCGCGCTCGGCGCGGTCGGTGCCTGGATCGCCTGCCGTCGCCGCGGCATCCCGCTCCCGGCGTGGGCCGACGCGCTGGCTCCGGGGATCGCCTTCGCCCAGGCCATCGGCCGCTGGGGCAACTGGTTCAACCAGGAGCTGTACGGCAAGCCCACGGACCTCCCCTGGGCCCTCAAGATCAGCGAGGGCACGAACCGGGTCGCGGGCACCTACCACCCGACCTTCCTCTACGAGTCCCTGTGGTGCGTCGGTGTCGCACTGCTGGTGATCTGGGCCGACCGCCGGTTCAAGCTGGGCCACGGCCGGGCGTTCGCGCTCTACGTCGCGGCGTACTGCGTGGGCCGCGGGTGGATCGAGTACCTGCGCGTCGACGAGGCGCACCACGTGCTGGGCCTCCGCCTCAACGTGTGGACCGCGATCATCGTGTTCGCCCTGGCGGTCACGTACATCGTGATCTCGGCGAAGGTGCGCCCGGGCCGCGAGGAGATCGTCGAGCCCGACCTGACTAAGGACGGCGGGAAGCCCGGATCCGCCGAAGGCTCCTCCTCCGACGACGCACCCTCCGACGACGCCTCGGCCGAAGGCACCTCTCCGGAGAACGCCTCGTCCGGCGACGCGAAGTCCCCGGAGAACGCCACGACCGGCGACGTACCCGCCGCCTCCGCCGACGGGGCGCAGGAACCGGAGGACGACGGAGCGGCGCCGCAGAAGGCCGACCGGAGCTGACGCACACGACACCCGAAGGGGCCGTCCGACCCGCACGGGGCGGACGGCCCCTTCGGTGTCCCCGGCCGCCCGGTCCGCGCGTCCGGGGCGTCAGCGGCGCCGGGCCAGCGCGAGCGTGCGCTGCGCACTCGCCACCACGGCCGCGTCCACGAACCTCCCGTCCGGCAGGGCCTGGGCGCCCTCCTGGGTGCGGGACGCCGCCACGATCTGCTCCGCCGCCTCGACCTCACGCGATGTCGGCCGGAACGCCCGCTCGATCACCGGCAGCTGCCTCGGATGGATCGCCGCCCGTCCCAGCAGGCCGAGGCCCCGGCCGTGCGCGCAGGACGACCGCAGACCGGACAGGTCCCGGACGTTCGGGAACACCGACATGACGGGCGGGGCCAGACCGGCAGCCCGGGCCGCGATCACCACGCGGCTGCGCGACCAGTCCAGTCCGGTGTCGTCCCGCACCCCCAGATCGGCCCGGAGGTCCGCCTCGCCCAGCGCGATCCCCCGTACGTCGTGATGAGCCCCCGCGATCGAGTACGCGTGCTCGATCGCCAGCGCCGACTCCAGCAGCGGATACAGCGACACGCCGGGTGCCAGGGCCGCGACGTGGTGCACGGATGCCGCGTGGGTGATCTTGGGAAGCCGCATTCCGGAAAGTCCGGGCAGCCGCGCCAGGGCTTTGACGTCCTCCTCGCCGTGGACTCTGACGTGGACCGGTGCCACCGGCGGGCCGGCCGCCGGAGGATCGGAGAGCAGCTCCGCCGTCGCCGACCGCGCGTACTCCTTGCGATCGGGCGCGACGGCGTCCTCCAGGTCGACGATGACGACGTCCGCGCCCGAACCGAGTGCCTTGAGGACCACGGCCGGCTTGTCCCCTGGGACGTACAGCCAGGTCAGTGCCACCTCGGCCCCGTTCACAGCGTACCCTCCTCCCGGAGTTCCGCGATCCTCGGCGCGGAGAACCCGAGCGCCGTCAGGATCTCCTCCGTGTCCGCTCCGTGCGGGCGGCCCGCCCAGCGGATCGATCCGGGTGTCTCAGAGAGCCGGAACAGCACGTTCTGCATCCGCAGAGGCCCCAGTTCCGGGTCGTCGACCTCGGCGATCGTGCCCAGCGCCCGGTACTGGGGGTCCTCCATCACGTCCCGTACGTCCTGGATCGGCGCGATCGCCGCCTCGGCCTTCTCGAACGCGTCCACCGCCTCCGCCCGGGTGCGCCGGGCGATCCAGTGGCCCACGGCCTCGTCGAGCTCGTCGGCGTGTTCGGCGCGGGAGCTCCCGGCACCGAACCACGGCTCCTCGATCAGTTCGGGGCGCCCCACCAGGCGCATGACACGTTCCGCGACCGACTGCGCCGAGGTGGAGACGGCGACCCAGTGCCCGTCGCAGGCGCGGTAGGTGTTGCGCGGCGCGTTGTTGCGGGAGCGGTTGCCGGTACGCGGCTGGACGTAGCCGAGCTGGTCGTACCAGAGCGGCTGCGGCCCCAGCACGGTGAGGATCGGCTCGATGATCGCCATGTCCACCACCTGACCGCCGCCGGTGCGGTCACGTCCGGCCAGCGCCGTCATCACCGCGTACGCCGTTGCGAGCGCCGCGATCGAGTCGGCGAGCCCGAACGGCGGAAGGGTCGGTGGGCCGTCCGGTTCACCGGTGACGGCGGCGAAGCCGCTCATGGCCTCGGCGAGCGTGCCGAAACCCGGCCGGTGCGCGTAGGGGCCGGTCTGGCCGAAGCCCGTGACCCGGGTGAGCACCAGGCGCGGGTTGACGGCGCTCAGTTCCTCCCAGCCGAGACCCCAGCGCTCCAGGGTCCCGGGCCGGAAGTTCTCGATGATCACGTCGGTCTCCGCGGCCAGCCGCAGCAGGACGTCCCGGCCGCCGGGGCCGGACAGGTCCAGGGTCAGCGTGCGCTTGTTGCGGCCGAGCAGCTTCCACCACAGCCCCACGCCGTCCTTCGACGGGCCGTGACCACGTGAGGGGTCGGGCTTGCGGGGGTGCTCGACCTTGATGACCTCGGCCCCGAAGTCCCCGAGCATCGTGGCCGCGAGAGGCCCGGCGAAGAGTGTCGCGATGTCCAGGACCCGCAGGCCGGCGAGTGGCGGTGTCGTCTCCGGGCCGGTCATGCGGCATCGATCTCACTGCGGAACGGCATCGACGTCGAGGCACCCGCCCGCTGTACGCAGAGCGCGGCGGCGGAGGACGCCCAGGCCAGCGCCTCGGGCACGGACCTGCCCTCGCCGAGGGCCACGGCGAGGGTGCCCACGAAGGTGTCCCCGGCCCCCGTCGTGTCCACGGCGGTGACCTCGGGCGCCGGGAACAGCACCGGTTCGCCGCCCCGGGCAGCGTAGAGACAGCCCCTGCGCCCGAGGGTGATCACGACCTCCGGGACCTGCCGGAGCAGGATCTGCGCCGCCGCGTGCGGTTCCTCGTAACCGGTGAGCGCCGCGGCCTCGTGCTCGTTGGGGATCAGCAGGTCGACCGCGCCGAGGAGCTCGGACGGCAGCGGCTGTACGGGTGAGGGCGTGAGGATCGTACGTACGCCCCGTGCCCTTGCCGCCCGCGCCGCCTGGGTCACGACGGTGAGCGGGAGTTCCAGTTGCAGGAGCAGCAGGGCGGCCGCGGCGATGGCGTCCTCCTCGCCCGCGCCCAGCGTGGTCACGGTGCCGTTCGCACCGGGGACGACCACGATCGAGTTGGCCCCCTCGTCGTCGACGACGATGTGCGCGGTGCCGCTGGGGCCCGCGGCGGTGTGCAGCAGTTCCGTGTCCACCCCCGCGTGTTCCAGATTCGTCCGCAGCCGCGAGCCGTACTCGTCCGTGCCGACCGCGCCGATCATCACCACGTCGCCTCCCGCGCGCGCCGCCGCGACGGCCTGGTTGGCGCCCTTGCCACCGGGCACGGTCCGGAACTCGCGTCCGGTGACGGTCTCCCCGAGCTCTGGTGCCCGGGCGACGTAGGCGACGAGGTCCATGTTGGTGCTGCCGAGCACCGCGATCGCTGTCATGGGCGGCGTACCTCCTTATAGGTCAGTTCCGCGAGGGTGTCGAAGCCGATGGAGCCGAAGCCGGTCACGGATGTGGCGAGCCTGTTCTTGAGCGGCGCGGTCCACCGGTCGGGCAGCGCGTCGGCCCGGCCGGCGAGCAGCCCCGCGAGCGAACCGGCGGTCGCGCCGTTGGAATCGGTGTCCCAGCCGCCGGACACCGCCCGGCAGACGGAACCGGCGAAGTCCCCGTCCGCGTGGGTGAGAGCGGCGGCGAGCAGCGCCGCGTTGGGCAGGACGTGCACCCAGTGGTGCGTGGCCGCGAAGGTGGAGTGCAGGCGGTCGACGACCGCGTCGAAGTCCGGCTCGTCGCGGGCCGCCGCGATGCCGAGACGGACGGCCGCGGCGTAACGGGAGCGTGGGGGGACCACGCGGAGTCCCGCCGCGAGGCAGCCGTGCACATCCGTCTCGCCGCCCGCCGCCTCCGCGAGCGCAGCGGCGGTGAACATCGCGCCGTACACCCCGTTGGCCGTGTGCGACAGCACCGCGTCCCGGTGCGCCTGTTCGGCGGCCGCGGCGGGGTCACCGGGGTGGGTCCAGCCGTGCACGTCCGCCCGGATCTGGGCGCCGATCCACTCCCGGAAGGGGTTGCGGTGGCGGGCGGTGTCCGGCGGCTCGACGCCGTCGAGGAGGTTGCGGTAGGCGACGCGTTCGGCGGTGAAGACGCGTCCGGCGGGGAGCTCGCCGAGCCAGAGGCGGGCGACGTCGTCCGTGGTGAAGTCCGGCCCATGACGCTGGAGCAGCAGCAGTGCCAGGAGCGGGTAGTTGAGGTCGTCGTCCTCCGGCATGCCGTCGATGTTCTCGGCGAGGGAGGTGGGCGCCGAACGCCGGTTCCACGGGTGGGCGGCGGCGAGGGCGGCCGGCAGCCCCCGGGCGGTGAACCAGGTGGTGAGCGGCCAGTTCCCGGTGGCGCGGCCGATGGCCCGGATGCCCTCCAGAGGGAGCTTCTCGACCGGCTTTCCGAGCAGACAGCCGGCCGCCCGGCCCAGCCAGGCGGCGTGGAGGCGGTCGGGTCCCGGGGACACCATGCGGGTACGGGGGGCCGGCCACCGGGGGCACGCGGCCCTGATCGCGGACAGGCCCGCCGGCTCCTCCCGGGCCGACGGGCACTCCAGCCGGCCGAGTTCGTGCAGCAGCTCTTCGGCGAGCGGGCGCAGTCCGGGCGGCCCGTGCGGTTCGGAGGCACCCGCCCGCTCGGGGGCCGGGGCGCCGCCCGCCGCGTACCACCGCTCCGCGATGTCCCGGGCGTCCCGGCCGTCCTGGGCGGCCTGGCGCAGCTCATGGCCCACCAGGTCCTCGGGCTGGATCCACGTCAGGCGCACGCTCACCGGTCGCCGCCCGCCAGCGCGGCGAACGCCCTCTCGTGCGCGCGACGCCGTGCCGTGTCCCGCGCGAAGACCTCGCGGGCGACCTCCGCAAGGGCCCGCGCCGGAGCGTGCAGATCGAGGCGGCTGGCCTCGGAGACCGTCTTCACCCAGTCGACGGGAATGCTCTGCTCGCCGTGGAGCGCTCCCGCGAGAGCGCCGCTCATCGTGGCGATCGAATCGCAGTCGCGGCCGTAGTTGACCGAGCCGAGCACCGTGCGGCGGTAGTCGCCCCCGCCGACGAGCAGCATGCCGAGTGCGACCGGCAGCTCCTCGATGGAGTGCAGCCGGGAGGGCCTGCGCGCACCGAGAGAGGGCTCGCGGTAGTGGGGGCCCACCGTGTCGAACGGTTCGACGGCGGCGCGCAGCGGGGCCAGCGCGGACTCGAAGTCCGTGTGCCGGGCGGCGACTTCGCACACGGCTTCGATCGCCGACCGGGTGCCGTCCTTGGCGAGCGACAGGGCTGCCTCGACGACGGACTCGGGTGTGGCGCCCGGCGCGCAGGCGGCGGCGACGGCGGCGGCCAGGACCCCGGCGGCCTCCCGGCCGTACGAGGACTGGTGGGCCCCGGCGACGTCGAGCGCCTCCGCGTACGCGGCCTCCGGGTGGGCGGCGTTCACCAGTCCGACCGGGGCCATGTACATCGCGGCCCCGCAGTTGACGATATTGCCCGAGCCCGCCTCGCGGGGGTCGGCGTGGCCGTAGTGCAGCCGTGTGACGATCCACTTCTCGGCGAGGAAGATCCGCTGCAGGGGGAGCGCCTCGGCCTCCAGTTCGGGGATCCAGCGGGGCCGCGACATCAGGTCCGGCACGAGGTGGCCGGCGACATCGTACGCGTCGAGATGGCCCCTGACCGTCTCGTACACCCGCACCAGGGCATGGGTCATCAGGGTGTCGTCGGTGACGTGCCCGTCGCCCTTGTGGTACGGGGCGATGGGCCGTGCGGTGCGCCAGTCGTCGCCGTACCAGGGGCCGACGACACCGCTCACCCGGCCGCCGTGACGCTCGGCGATCTGCTCGGGGGTCCAGCCCTCGACGGGGCCGCCGAGGGCGTCCCCGACGGCCGCTCCGACGAGTGCCCCGGTGATGCGCTCATCCAGGGTGAGGGTCGTGGCGGCGATGGGTGTGTGAGTCGCTTTGTGAGCCATGTCGGAAGTGTCCACCCGGAGTGACCGGTTCCGTGGCTGCCAGCAGCCCGGCGAGTTCGATCAGGTCGGTGCCGGCCAGGCGCGGCAGCGCGCATCCGGCGAGTGTGCGGCAGGCTTCCCGCCAGCCCGCCGGTACGCTGCCGATCCCGCCCAGCGCGCCGGTCAGCGCCCCCGTGAGAGCGGGGGCCGAATCGGCGACCCGGGACAGGCAGGCGGCTGCCGGGACGGCCTGCGCGATCTCACCCCGGGCCGCGACCGTCAGGGCGAGTGCGACCGGCACGGTCTCGGCGGCGGCGATCCCGTAGCTGTAGACGTGGTCGACGATCTGATGCTCCAGCACCGGGACGAGCGCGAAGGCACCCGCCGCCTCGTCCGCGAACTCCCGGGCCAGTCGCACGGCGTGGACGGCGTTGCGGGCGATCTCGGTTCCGTCGGGCAGTTGTTCGAGTGCCGTGTCCACCACCGTGTCGACATCAGCCCCCGCGAGCGCGGCGGCGATGGCGGCGGCGACCGCCCGCGCGCCGTACACCCCGTCACCGTCCTGGGTGTACCGGGCGTCGAACTCGGCGAGCTCCGCCGCCGCCGCCGGGTCGCCGGCGTGCACGACCGCGAGCACCGCGGCGCGCACGCAGGCGGCGTCGTCGAAGTAGTGCGGGTTGTCGTGGCCGGTGGCGGGCGGCCGCAGCCCGGCGGCCAGATTGCCCAGCCCGGCCCGGACCGAGATCCGGGCCCGGAGCGGGAGCACGGCGGCCTCGACCTCGGGCGCGCGGGCGCTCGCGGCGGCCACCTTCGCGGCCAGCGCGTTCCACGACCTGTCGATCGCGTCCCGCATCCGCCGGCCGGGGGAGAGGCCTGGTGCGTGGTCGGCCGCGGCGGCCAGCACGGTACGGGCGGCGAAGGCGGCCCACTCGGCGTCGTCCGACGGCCCGAGCCGCAGCGGCTCGGGCGGCTGGTTGAGCGCGATGGGCACGGGGAGCGTCGTCGTCGCGTTCTGTTCCGCGAAGGTGTCCAGCTCCCGGGTCAGCCGCCGGGTCCACTCCGGCATGCGCGCGGCCCGGTGCCGCGCCGCGGGCCATCCGGCCGCGTCCCCGGCGGCCAGCCCCAGCAGCAGGCCCTCGATCCTGGACCGCCTGCCGGGGGCCCCGTGACCCCCGGCGTCAGGGGCCGGGCCGGCGGCCGGCCCGGCGGTGATGCGGATGGCCACGTGCGGGGCGGCCGGACCACCGGTGGCGGGGGAAGCGCTCCCGGGGGCGCGCCGGGCGGCGGTCACCGGCCGGCCTGTCCGGCACGGGCCCCTGGGGCGCCGGGCGCCGGGGTGTGCCACCCGAGGGCGCCGGGGGCTTTTGCGCATGCGTGCTCCCGCTCCGGGACGGGAGCTGTCCCCGGGGGGTTCTTCGGCGGGTCCTCGGCCTCGTCCGGGGTCAGCAGCTCCGCGATGTCCAGCACGTGATAGCCCCGCATCGAGGGCAGGCAGCTGCCCCGCACCGGCCCGATCGCCGACGCCCATTCGCGGGGGATCGCCGACGCCCCGTGCAGCGCCCCGGCCAGCGCTCCCGCGACGGCCGCAGTGGTGTCGGCGTCCCGGCCCATGTTCACCGCCGTGAGCACCGCCGTTCGGAAGTCGCCGCGCGCCGCCGCGAACGCCCCGAACGCCAGACCCACCGCCTCCGGCGCCAGGTCCGTCCACGGGTAGCCGCCGATCACCACCGCGGAGCGCACCGCGCGTTCCCCCGTCAGCCGGTCCGGGTACGAGCGCTGAGCGGCGGTGACCGCGCGCCGCAGTGAGCGGGCGGTCCAGGAGTCCATCGGTACGACGGAGAGCGCGGCGGCGATCACCGACGCGAGCCCGGCGCCGACCATCGCGGCCGCCACCCCGGCCGCGACCGCCTGACCGCCGTAGATGCCCTCGCCCTCGTGGCTGACCCGCCCGTCCACGGCCACCAGTCGGGCGGCTTCCGCGGGCCGGCCCGCCGCGAAGACCCCGAACGGCGCCGCCCGCATCGCGAGACCGTCGCTCCAGGCGTGCCGGTGCTGGGCCGAGATCGGCGCGGCGAGACCCCGCCGCAGGTTCTCCAGCGTGCCCCGCTCGCTGAATCCCGCGCCCCGGAAGGGCCCCTCGTCCAGGTCGGCGATCCAGTGGTGCCACGCCCGCTCGACGTGCGCGACGGTCAGCGCCGAACCGTGCCTGGCCAGCAGCAGCCCGGAGAAGATCGCGTACTCGGTGTCGTCCGTACCCGCCGGGTCGTCGCTCACGAAGCCCTCGATGCGGCCCCAGCGGCGACGGATCTCGGACGGCCGCAGGTTCTCCGCCGGGGCGCCGAGGGCGTCACCGACCGCGAGCCCCAGCAACGCCCCCCGCGCCCGGTCGCCCGTGCCCGCCGCCGGTCCGTCCGCCGTGAGCTCCATCGTGTCGCCCCTTCGCTCGCATCCGCCACTCGCACCCGGAGCAACCGGATGAACCGGATGGCCCCGGCTAGAAGGGGATTCCACATGCGGATGGAAGAGAGGCGTGTAAAACGTATAAATCGGCCACCCGGGTGACGCTTCCACGGCAGGTAAGTTCGGCCTTCCTTGCTGGCGGGAGGCCTTTTTCGTGCGTACTTTCGAGTGTGCGGAGCGGAAGTTGGAACGTTCGGGGCCGCTCCCGGAAAAGGGGAGAGCTGTGTCCATCATCGAGACCGACGCCGTACTGCACGAGGCGCACCGGGACAACCACACCCACCGTGACGTCAACGGCGGCTGGCTGCGCCCCGCGGTCTTCGGTGCCATGGACGGCCTGGTCTCCAACCTCGCGCTGATGACGGGTGTCGCCGGCGGCGCGGTCTCCCACCAGACCATCGTGATCACGGGCCTCGCGGGTCTGGCCGCCGGTGCGTTCTCGATGGCCGCCGGGGAGTACACCTCCGTCGCCTCGCAGCGCGAGCTCGTCGAGGCGGAGCTCGCCGTCGAGCGGCGCGAGCTGCGCAGGCACCCCGCCGACGAGATGGAGGAGCTCGCCGCCCTGTACGAGTCCCGGGGCGTCGAGCCCGCGCTCGCCCGCGAGGTCGCGCTGCAGCTGTCCAGGGACCCCGAGCAGGCCCTGGAGATCCACGCCCGCGAGGAGCTCGGCATCGACCCGGGGGACCTGCCCTCGCCGCTGGTCGCCGCCGTGTCGTCCTTCGGCGCCTTCGCGCTGGGCGCGCTGCTCCCCGTGCTGCCCTTCCTGCTCGGCGCCGTCCAGCTGTGGCCAGCCGTGCTGCTCGCGCTCGTGGGTCTCTTCGGCTGCGGCGCCCTGGTCGCCAGGGTGACCGCGCGCAGTTGGTGGTTCAGCGGTCTGCGTCAGCTCCTCCTCGGCGGAGCGGCCGCCGCGCTCACGTACGGGCTGGGTGTCCTGTTCGGCGTAGCCGCGGGCTGACGCCGCCGGGACGCTCCGGCACGCGGGGATGTCCCGCCCGCCGCCCGCCGCCCGCCGCGCGTTCCGGGCAGCCGGGGCGGGACTTTGCCGGTGCCTTTCGGCGTTGTACTCATGTGACGTACGTCTTGGCGCACGTCACTGGGCGTATGAGTAAGGGGCCCATAAGATGAGACGCTATGCAGTGCTACACATAAGTAGCCGTTACCTGGCGGTTTCGATTCTATGACCGCCGGGCAAGAGCCGTAGACATCGCGGGCAACGACGCCCGCTCTCTGCGGTCTCCCAGGACAGTGATCCACAATGATCCGTCCCCTCGTGACCCACCCGCACCACGTTTCGTGGTGTCCGCATGGTGGAACGTCCTATTCGCTTTTTGAGAAGCGTTCCATCATGTAACCTGCACGAAATTTCGCAGAGGGCCAGCGTCGTCCCTCGGCACAGCACATGCCACGACGACGACGGGAGTGCCGATGCGCATCCACGCCTGGTCGCCCATGGACGGTCGCCCCGCCCAGCAGGGGATGTACGACCCCCGTAACGAGCACGACGCCTGCGGCGTCGGGTTCGTGGCCACCCTGACCGGTGTGGCCAGCCATGAGCTGGTCGAGCAGGCGCTGACCGTACTGCGCAACCTCGAACACCGCGGCGCCACAGGATCCGAGCCCGACTCCGGCGACGGCGCCGGCATCCTCGTGCAGGTCCCGGACGCCTTCCTCCGCGAAGAGGCCGGCTTCCCGCTCCCCGAGGCGGGTTCCTACGCAGTCGGCATCGCCTTCCTGCCCGCGGAGGACTCCACCGGCTCCGTCCAGCAGATCGAGAAGATCGCCGCCGAAGAGGGCCTCGACGTCCTCGGCTGGCGCCAGGTCCCGGTCACGCCGGACATCCTCGGCAATGGCGCCCGCGCCGTCATGCCGGAGTTCCGCCAGCTGTTCGTCGCCGGTGGCGGCAGCACCGGCATCGCACTGGACCGCAAGGCGTTCGTCCTGCGCAAGCGCGCCGAGCGTGAGGCCGGGGTGTACTTCCCCTCGCTCTCCGCACGCACGATCGTCTACAAGGGGATGCTCACCACCGGGCAGCTGGAGCCGTTCTTCCCGGACCTCTCCGACCGCCGGTTCGCCACCGCGATCGCGCTGGTCCACTCCCGCTTCTCCACCAACACCTTCCCGAGCTGGCCGCTCGCCCACCCGTACCGCTTCGTCGCGCACAACGGCGAGATCAACACGGTCAAGGGCAACCGCAACTGGATGAAGGCCCGCGAGTCCCAGCTCGCCTCCAGCCTCTTCGGCGAGGCGCAGCTCGACCGGATCTTCCCCGTCTGCACCCCGGACGCCTCCGACTCGGCCTCCTTCGACGAGGTCCTGGAACTGCTCCACCTCGGCGGCCGCTCGCTGCCGCACTCGGTCCTCATGATGGTCCCCGAGGCGTGGGAGAACCACGCCTCCATGACCCCGGCCCGTCGCGCGTTCTACCAGTACCACTCCACGATGATGGAGCCCTGGGACGGACCGGCCTGCGTCACCTTCACCGACGGCACCCAGGTCGGCGCGGTCCTCGACCGCAACGGTCTGCGACCCGGCCGCTACTGGGTCACCGACGACGGCCTCGTCGTCCTCTCCTCCGAGGTCGGCGTCCTGGACATCGACCCGGCCAAGGTCGTCCGCAAGGGCCGCCTCCAGCCCGGCCGGATGTTCCTCGTCGACACCGCCGAGCACCGCATCGTCGAGGACGACGAGATCAAGGCGTCCCTCGCCGCCGAGAACCCGTACGAGGAGTGGCTGGAAACCGGCGAGATCGAGCTCGAGGACCTCCCCGAGCGCGAGCACATCGTCCACACCCACGCCTCGGTCACCCGCCGCCAGCAGACCTTCGGCTACACCGAGGAAGAGCTCCGCATCCTCCTCGCCCCGATGGCCCGCACCGCCGGCGAACCCCTCGGTTCCATGGGCACCGACTCGCCCATCGCCGCACTGTCCGAGCGCCCCCGGCTGCTCTTCGACTACTTCACCCAGCTCTTCGCCCAGGTCACGAACCCGCCGCTGGACGCCATCCGCGAGGAACTCGTCACCTCGCTGCGCTCCTCCCTGGGCCCCCAGGGCAACATCCTGGAGCCGACCGCCGCCACGTGCCGCAGCGTCACGCTGCCGTTCCCGGTGATCGACAACGACGAGCTCGCCAAGCTCATACACATCAACGCGGACGGCGACATGCCGGGAATGAAGGCCGCCACCCTGGCCGGCCTCTACCGCGTCAGCGGCGGCGGCGAAGCCCTGGCCGCCCGGATCGAGCAGATCTGCACCGAGGCCGACGCCGCCATCGAGGACGGTGCCCGCCTGATCGTCCTGTCCGACCGGCACTCCGACGCCGAGCACGCACCGATCCCGTCGCTGCTGCTCACCTCCGCCGTCCACCACCACCTTATCCGCACCAAGCAGCGCACCCAGGTGGGTCTGCTGGTCGAGGCCGGAGACGTCCGCGAGGTCCACCACGTCGCGCTGCTCATCGGCTACGGTGCCGCCGCCGTGAACCCGTACCTCGCGATGGAGTCCGTCGAGGACCTCGTCCGCGCCGGTACGTTCATCGAGGGCATCGAGCCCGAGCTGGCCATCCGCAACCTGATCTACGCCCTCGGCAAGGGCGTCCTGAAGGTCATGTCCAAGATGGGCATCTCGACCGTCGCCTCCTACCGGGGCGCGCAGGTCTTCGAGGCCGTCGGCCTCGACGAGGCCTTCGTCGACCAGTACTTCAAGGGCACCGCCACCAAGATCGGCGGCGCCGGACTCGACGTCGTCGCCAAGGAGGTCGCCGCCCGGCACGCCAAGGCGTACCCCGCGTCCGGCATCTCGGCGTCGCACCGCGCGCTGGACATCGGCGGCGAGTACCAGTGGCGCCGTGAGGGCGAACCGCACCTCTTCGACCCGGACACGGTCTTCCGCCTCCAGCACGCCACCCGTAACCGCCGGTACGACATCTTCAAGCAGTACACGGGCCGGGTCAACGAGCAGTCCGAGCGCCTCATGACGCTCCGCGGACTGTTCGGCTTCAAGAGCGGCCGTGAGCCGATCTCCATCGACCAGGTCGAGTCCGCCTCCGAGATCGTCAGGCGCTTCTCCACCGGCGCCATGTCGTACGGCTCCATCTCGCAGGAGGCGCACGAGACCCTCGCGATCGCCATGAACCAGCTGGGCGGCAAGTCCAACACCGGTGAAGGCGGCGAGGACGCCGAGCGCCTCTACGACCCCGCCCGCCGCTCGTCCATCAAGCAGGTCGCCTCCGGCCGCTTCGGTGTGACCAGCGAGTACCTGGTCAACGCGGACGACATCCAGATCAAGATGGCGCAGGGCGCCAAGCCCGGCGAGGGCGGCCAGCTGCCCGGCCACAAGGTCTACCCGTGGGTCGCCAGGACCCGGCACTCCACCCCGGGTGTCGGCCTGATCTCGCCCCCGCCGCACCACGACATCTACTCCATCGAGGACCTGGCCCAGCTGATCCACGACCTCAAGAACGCCAACCCGGCGGCCCGCATCCACGTGAAGCTGGTCTCCGAGGTCGGCGTCGGCACGGTCGCGGCCGGTGTCTCCAAGGCCCACGCGGACGTCGTCCTCATCTCCGGCCACGACGGCGGTACGGGCGCATCGCCCCTCACCTCCCTCAAGCACGCGGGCGGTCCCTGGGAGCTCGGCCTCGCCGAGACCCAGCAGACCCTGCTGCTCAACGGTCTGCGCGACCGCATCGTCGTGCAGACCGACGGCCAGCTCAAGACCGGCCGCGACGTGGTCATCGCCGCGCTCCTCGGCGCCGAGGAGTTCGGTTTCGCGACCGCGCCGCTCGTCGTCTCCGGCTGCGTCATGATGCGCGTCTGCCACCTCGACACGTGCCCGGTCGGCATCGCCACCCAGAACCCCGTCCTGCGCGAGCGGTTCTCGGGCAAGGCCGAGTACATCGTCAACTTCTTCGAGTTCATCGCCGAAGAGGTCCGCGAGATCCTCGCCGAGCTCGGTTTCCGCACGATCGAGGAGGCCGTCGGCCACGCCGAACTCCTCGACACCGACCGGGCCGTAACGCACTGGAAGGCCCAGGGCCTCGACCTCGAGCCCCTCTTCTACGTGCCCGAACTTCCCGAGGGCGCGGTGCGCCACCAGATCGCCGAGCAGGACCACGGCCTGGCCAAGGCACTCGACAACGAGCTCATCAAGCTCGCCGCCGACGCCCTCGGCGCCGACAGCGCCGAGACGGCACAGCCGGTCCGCGCGCAGATCGCGATCCGCAACATCAACCGGACCGTCGGCACCATGCTCGGCCACGAGGTGACCAGGAAGTTCGGCGGTGCGGGCCTGCCCGATGACACCATCGACATCACCTTCACCGGGTCCGCCGGGCAGTCCTTCGGCGCGTTCGTGCCGCGCGGTGTGACGCTGCGACTGGAGGGCGACGCCAACGACTACGTCGGCAAGGGCCTCTCCGGCGGCCGCGTCATCGTCCGCCCGGACCGCGGCGCCGACCACCTCGCCGAGTACTCCACGATCGCCGGCAACACCATCGGCTACGGTGCGACCGGCGGCGAGCTCTTCCTCCGCGGCCGGACCGGTGAGCGCTTCTGCGTCCGCAACTCCGGTGCCACGGTCGTCTCGGAAGGCGTGGGCGACCACGGCTGCGAGTACATGACCGGCGGACACGCGGTCGTACTCGGCGAGACCGGACGCAACTTCGCGGCCGGCATGTCCGGCGGCATCGCGTACGTCATCGACCTCGACCTCGACAACGTCAACACCGGCAACGTCGGCGCCGTCGAAACGCTGGACGACACCGACAGGCAGTGGCTGCACGACGTCGTGCGCCGCCACCAGGAGGAGACCGGATCCACGGTCGCCGAGAAGCTGCTGGCCGACTGGGACACCGCGGTCACCCGCTTCAGCAAGATCATCCCGTCCACCTACAAGGCAGTGCTCGCCGCCAAGGACGCCGCTGAGCTCGCCGGTCTCTCCGAGCAGGAGACCACCGAGAAGATGATGGAGGCGGCGACCAATGGCTGACCCCAAGGGCTTCCTGACCACCGGACGCGAGGTCGCCAAGACCCGTCCCGTCGGCGAGCGCGTCAAGGACTGGAACGAGGTCTACGTTCCGGGCTCGCTGCTCCCGATCATCAGCAAGCAGGCCGGCCGCTGCATGGACTGCGGCATCCCGTTCTGCCACAACGGCTGTCCCCTCGGAAACCTGATCCCCGAGTGGAACGACTACGCCTACCGCGAGGACTGGTCGGCGGCGTCGGAGCGCCTGCACGCCACGAACAACTTCCCGGAGTTCACGGGCCGGCTGTGCCCCGCTCCGTGCGAGTCCGCGTGCGTCCTCGCCATCAACCAGCCGGCCGTCACCATCAAGAACGTCGAAGTCTCCATCATCGACAAGGCGTGGGACAGCGGCGACGTCACCCCGCAGCCGCCCGAGCGCCTCTCCGGCAAGACCGTCGCCGTCATCGGCTCCGGCCCGGCGGGTCTCGCCGCCGCCCAGCAGCTGACCCGGGCCGGCCACACGGTCGCGGTCTTCGAGCGCGCGGACCGCATCGGGGGACTTCTCCGTTACGGCATCCCCGAGTTCAAGATGGAGAAGTCGCACATCAACCGCCGCATCGAGCAGATGCGCGCGGAGGGCACCAAGTTCCGTACGGAGGTGGAGATCGGCAAGGACATCGACGCCGCCAAGCTCCGCCGCCGCTACGACGCGGTCGTCATCGCCGCCGGTGCCACCGTCTCCCGCGACCTGCCCGTCCCGGGCCGTGAGCTGAACGGCGTGCACTTCGCGATGGAGTACCTCCCGCTGTCCAACAAGGTGCAGGAGGGCGACCTGACGGTCTCCCCGATCAGCGCCGAGGGCAAGCACGTCGTCGTCATCGGCGGCGGCGACACCGGGGCCGACTGCGTCGGCACCGCCCACCGGCAGGGCGCGGCCTCCGTCACCCAGCTGGAGATCATGCCCCAGCCGGGCGAGGAGCGTAACGCCAACCAGCCCTGGCCGACCTTCCCCATGCTCTACAAGGTCACCTCCGCGCACGAGGAGGGCGGCGAGCGGATCTACTCCGTCTCCACCACCCACTTCGAGGGCGACGAGGAAGGCAACGTCCAGTCCCTGCACCTGATCGAGGTCGAGTTCAAGGACGGCAAGCTGGAGCAGAAGGCGGGCACCGAGCGCGTCATCCCCGCCCAGCTCGTCACCCTGGCCATGGGCTTCACCGGCACGGACCAGGCCAACGGCCTCGTCCAGCAGTTCGGGCTCGCGCTCGACGACCGCGGCAACGTCGCACGTGACGACGACTACGCGACCAACGTCGACGGCGTGTTCGTCGCCGGCGACGCGGGCCGCGGCCAGTCCCTCATCGTGTGGGCCATCGCCGAGGGCCGCTCCGCGGCACGCGGCGTGGACCGCTTCCTCACCGGGACGAGCGCGCTGCACGCCCCGATCCGCCCGACGGACCGTTCCCTGACGGTCTGATCACGGCACAACAGACGTCCCGTACAACGGCGTACGGAACTGAACGCGGCGCCCGCCCAGTCCCCGACCGGACCGGTGGGCGCCGTGGCGCGTCCGGGGCGCCCGGACCGTGCGCCTGAGCCCGCCCTCCACACCCCCTGGCGGCCGACCGCCCCGTTCTCCTACGATCGAGGGAGTCCACGGGGGAGGCGGAATCACATGACGGTGCGCGGACGGCGCCTGGAGCGGTCCGTGGCCTGGATCCTCAAGAACATCGACGTGGTCATCGCCGCCGGTGTGGCGCTCACCATCGGTTTCCTCGACATCTTCGGCGACGTCATCACCAGCGACGTCGCGTCGGGCGCCACACTCGTGGTCCTCGGCGCCCTGGCGCTCGGCTCGATAGTGGAACGGGTGCGCCAGCCCGCGACGATCGAGGAGGCCATGGCCGGCACACGGCGCGCCCTCGAAGACCTCACCATGGTCCGCTCCCTCGCCGGCAACGAGGTCGCCGAGGCCCTGCGCGCAGCCCGCCAGCGCACCCACCTCTGGTACTTCAAGGGCGGCACGGGCACCTACTTACGTGCCGTCACCCTGCCCCAGTGCGTCGCCGCGGCGCGCGAACAGCGCTCCCAGCTCACTATGAAGATCGACATCATCAACCCGGCCGACGAGCGGACCTGCCAGGCCTACGCCCGCTTCCGTCAGATGTTCGCCACCCGCACCAGCACCGGACACGCCGGGCACTGGACGACCGACCGGGTGCGCAAGGAGTCCTACGCGACGGTCCTCGCCGCCTGCTGGTACCAGGACAGGCTCACCACCATGGACATCACGGTGCACCTCTCCTCGACCGTCCCCACCCTCCGCTTCGACCTGTCCGAGTCCTGCCTGGTCATCACCCAGGACGACACCTCGCGGGTCAACCTCCTGGTCGAGCGCGAACAGCCCCTCTACGACTACTACGTCACCGAACTCCACCAGAGCCGCGCACAGGCGGTCCCGGTCCCCGTGCGTGTGGGCGTCCCCCTGGGCGAGGAACCCACGGTCGACGAGACCCGGGCGCTGTTCGAGACCCTGGACCTTCCCCTGCCCCGGACGTTCACCGACAGCGACATCGGGGAGATCATCGTCAAGGCCCTGCACGCGGAGGACCCCTACCGGAGGTGAAGCGCCTGCGGGCGCGATCCCATGGACTACGACGAGCTCGAACTGGCCCTCTCCGGCGGCGGATCCGGGCACCCCGCCACCGACCCCCGCCGGCCCGCGGTGGGCGCGCTCACCGAGGTCGCCACCGGGGTCCGGGCCCTGCGCGCCGTGCACCACCCCCTGGGGTTCCTCTGTCTGCCGCTCCTGCGCGACGGGCCGCGCGGGATCTGCGTCCACCTCTTCGACCCGGGGCACGGCGCCGTGCACGACGCCGAACCCTGGCACGCGCACAGCTGGGAACTGCGCAGCCACGTCCTGTACGGAAGCGTCACCAACGTGCCGGTACGGGTCACCACGTCCCCCGACTCACCCACGCACCGGGTGTTCGAGGTGCACAGCGGGCCCGGGGGAGTGGACGAGATAGTCCCCACCGCCACACTCGTCCGCGGCGAGCCCGGCCGTGAGCGCGTCAACGGACCCGGAGAGACGTACACCCTGCCCGCGGGCGAGTTCCACGCCACCTGCACCGACGGCCGCACCCCCGCCGCCACCCTCGTGCTCGGCCGGACCGTGCCCGGCGGAACGGACCTCTCGCTCGGGCCGCTGGAGGGACCCGCGCGCACCATGACACGCGGACTGTACGACGAGGAACACACGGTGGCGGCCGTCCGCACCGCTCTCAGGAGGATCGATGAGCACGTCAGCGCCTGATCCCGGTCCCGCCGCCGGCCAACTGCCCGGCGGCGCCGGACCCTACGCCGAGGAGCGGGCCGTCGCCGTGGCGGCGGCCGAGGCCGCCGGTCACATGCTCCGCGAACGGTTCCGCGCCCCCCTCACGGTGCGCACCAAGGACGCCTCCGGTGACGTCGTCACCGCGCTCGACCTGGCCGCCGAGGAGATCGTCCTGGCACGGCTTCGCCGCCACTTCCCGTACGACAGCATCCTCTCCGAGGAGGCCGGGATGCTGGACGGACCGGGCCACCGCACCTGGCTGGTCGACCCGCTCGACGGCACGAACAACGTGGCGGTCGGGCTGCCCGCCTACGTCGTCGGCATCGCCCTGTGCGTGGCTGGCGCACCCGTGCTCGGGGTCGTCCACGAACCCCTGACCGGCCGCACCTGGCACGCCGTGTCCGGGCACGGGGCGCACGCCGACACCGGCCCGCTGACCGGGCCCGACGGCAGACTGCCCGCGCCCGGACCGGTCATCGCCTGGACCCAGGGGCACGCCGTGGGCCGCGGGAACGTCCGGGCCGCCGCCCTGCGCCAGCACCTCGAACTCGGCTGCCGCCGCGTGCTCCAGCTGTGGGCGCCGCTGCTCGGGTGGAGCATGCTGGCCAGAGGGACCATCGACGGCTTCGTCGGCTACCGGGCCGAAGGGCTCGACCTGCCCGCCGGGGCGCTCCTCGCGGCCGAGTCCGGGGTGCTCCTGCGGACGCTGGGGGGCGGCGTGTTCAGACCCGGCTTCGAAGGCCCCGGCGAGGACCGCAGCTTCGTCGCCGCCCGCGCGGACACCCTGGACTACCTGCTGGCCCAGGTGGCCGCGGTGGGCGCCCGCAGCCCCTGCCGCCCTCGGGTCAGCTGACCAGAGCCAGCGCGCAGACCGCGGCGAGCGTCCCCGTCACCGACAGCACAAGACCCGTCCACAGGAAGCGGCCCATGTCGATCCGCGTCCCGTGATAGCGGCACCGCTCGAACCACAGCAGTGTCGCCAGGGACGCCCACGGAGTGATGACCGGGCCCACGTTGACACCGATGAGCAGGGCCAGCAACTGCTCGTGGTTCCCCGCCGGGACGACCGCCTCGCCCGCCACATAGGCCGGCAGGTTGTTCAGCACGTTGGACATCCCCGCTCCGACGGCGGCCGACCGCAGCATCCCCACGAAGCCGTTGTCCGAGCCCAGCACCCACTCCAGCAGCTCGTGCAGTCCGTGCGCGTTGACCGTCTCCACCACCAGGAACATCCCGGGCACCAGGACCAGCAGCCGCCACGGCACCAGCGACAGCTTCAGCTCCCCCCTGCGCCGTACGGCGAACGCCACCACCACGACCAGCATCGCCGTCAGCGACGCCGACCAGAGCGGCACGTCGGCGACCAGGATCGCCAGCAGGAAACCCGCACAGGCCACCGCGCAGATCCGCAGCAGCACGGGATCCTCCGCCACCGGCGGCGCGGGCGGGGTGTACCGGTCCTGGCCGCGCCGGCCCCGCCGCCAGTAGAAGGCCCACAGGCAGGCCGCCGTCACGCCGATCGCCGCGAGCTGGGGCAGCCACATCACGGCGGCCAGCCCGGACGGCGACAGCGCCACCCGGTCCGCCGCCAGCAGATTCGTCAGATTCGACACCGGCAGCAACAGGCTCGCGGTGTTCGCGAGCCACACCGTCGTCATCGCCAGCGGGACCGCCGCGATCCCCACCCGGGTCGCCATCGCCAGCATGACCGGGGTGAGCAGCACCGCCGTCGTGTCCAGGTTGAGCGTGATCGTGGTCAGCGAGGCGAACAGCACGCACAGCCCGAAGAGCAGCGGGTACCGGCCACGGCCCGTCCGCGCCACCCAGGAGGCCACCACGTCGAACACCTGCGCCCGGCCGGTCAGTTCGGCCATCACGATCACAGTGCCCAGGAACACCACCAGCGGCCCGATACGCCGCAGCTGGTCCGCCGCCGGACCCGTGGGCAGCAGTCCGGTCACCACCGCGATCAGCCCGAGGGCCAGCAGACCGCCCGCGAGCCAGTCGAGCGGATGCAGCCGCCGCGCGACGCCTTTCGGCCCGCCGTCCCCGGACCGGCCGGACCACAGTCGCCGCCATGAGAAATCTCTTACCATGGAACGATGGTGTCAGACGGTGAACTCAGCTCAGAAGCAAGCGAGTTCGATTTCTTCATCAGCTACTCGCCGGCCGACGAGCCCTGGGCGGCCTGGATGGCCTGGACGCTCGAGGAAGCCGGCTACCGCACGGTCGTCCAGGCATGGGACTTCGTGCCCGGCACCAACTTCATCGACTACATGGACCGCGGCGTGAGCGAGTCCGCCGCCGTCATCGCGGTCCTCTCCCGGCACTACGAACGCTCCATCTACGGCCGTATGGAATGGCAGGCCGCCCTGCGCGCCGCCCCCGAGGCGCCGGAGCGCCGGCTGCTCACCGTACGGGTCGACGACATGCCCATCGAAGGGCTCCTCGCCACCCTCACCTACGTGGACCTCGTCGGCGTCGACACCGCCGACGCCGCCCGCTCCCTCTTGCTGACCCGCGTGGAACAGGCCCTGGACGGGCACGCCAGACCGTCACGGCGCCCCGGGTACCCCGGCTCCCCGCCCGTCCCCGGCCGGTCCGTACTCCCCGACGCCTATCCGCCGGGACCCGACCGCGACAACGGCCGCGGACCCGGCTGGACCGGACGGCGCCGACCCGCCCGCGCCCCCGGATACCCGCCCGTCACCACCGCCGCCCCCGGCCGCGACACCGTCACCGTGCTGCACCTCGCCGGTCCCGACTTCGGGCGCGGCCGCGAACCGGAGACCCTGGCACGGCAGCTCCGCGGCGACATCGTCGAACTCCGGGACGCCGGAGCACCCGCCCCCGACCTGCTCGTCGTCACCGGCGACCTCACCTCGTCCGGCAGCCCCCGCGAATGCGACCAGGCACTCGGCTTCCTCACCGCACTGCGCTCCCAGCTGGAACTGCCACCGCAGCGCGTGGTCGTCGTGCCGGGCGCCCAGGACGTCAACCAGGCTGCCTGCCGCGGCTACTTCCACACCTGCGAAGCCGACGAGGTCGTCCCCCAGGCCCCCTACTGGCCCAAATGGCGCCACTACACCCGGCTCTTCCGCAGCCTCTACCAGGGCCTCGACATCGTCTTCGACAGCGACCAGCCCTGGACCCTCTTCCCCGTCCCCGAACTCAACACCGTGATCGCCGGATTCAACTCCACCATGGCCTTCAGCCACCGCGCCGACGACCAGTACGGCTCCGTCGGCCGCGACCAGGTCGCCTGGTTCGCCGAGGCCCTGCGCGGCTACGAGGAGGAGGGCTGGCTGCGGATCGGCGCCCTGCGTCACCCGCTCACCGGCGCCCGCCACCGGGCCGACACCGCCGGAGGCCCCGGCCCCCTGCGCGACGCCGACGTCCTCACCCGGCTCACCGGACCCCGGCTCAACCTCCTGCTCCACGGCCCCACCGGCGGCCCCCGCACCACCGGCGGCGAACCCACCCACTACGAAGCGGAAGCGGGAGCGGGCAGGCTACCCGTCTTCGGCTCGGCAGCACCCGCACGCTTCCAGCTCCTGCAGATCGCCGCCGACGGCGTCACCCGCTGGGACGACCGCACCCCCGGAGCCGCGCCCTCCGCGCTCCCCACCGGGCCCTGGCGGAACACCGGCCGCACCTTCCCCGCCCGGGCCGCCGCCCCCACCGCACCCGACTTCGACGGGCCGGCCCCCTCCGACACACCCGACGACTCCCTCACCGCCCGCGTCAAGGAGATCTGCCGGGCGCGCCGCGACGGCGTCGGCCTCCGCGACATCCCCCGCCGCGGACCCGGCGACATGGCCCAGGTCATGGCCACGTGGCAGGAGGACGGAGTCGTACGCCAGCAGCGCATCGCCATCCACCCCGACGTGCCCACCGAGGCCGAACTCGACCGGTTCGCCGCCCAGACCCACGCCATGGGCACCGGAGCCGACGCCGTCGTCGTGTACGCAGGAGAAGCACCCGGCCCCGCGCTGCGCGCACACGCGGCGTCCGGCGGCGTCCGGATCAGGCTCCGCAGCTTCATCGAGTTCCAGGGCCTGCTGGACCTGCGCGGCTACGTCGCCGCCCAGACCGCCCGCCTGGACGGCAGCGAGCTCTACCCGCCGGCCCGCTACCTCACCCAGCGCTACCGCGACGCCGACCGCACCGGCGGCGGCGAACACACCGGCCTCGTCGAGGACCTCATCGACCTCCTCGACAGCGACCACGGCCGGTTCCTGCTGCTCCTCGGGGACTTCGGCCACGGCAAGACCTTCGCCCTGCGCGAGCTCGCCCGCCGCATCCCGGAGCAACTGCCCAACCTCATCCCGCTGCTCATCCCCCTCAACACCCTCGACCGGGCCCACACACTCGAAGGACTCGTCGCCGCCCATCTCGCCGCCCACGACGTCGACGTCATCGACCTGCGCGCCCTGCGCTACATGCTCGCCGAGGGCCGGGTCGTCCTCCTCTTCGACGGCTTCGACGAACTCGTCAACCGCGTCAGCTACGACCGGGCGGCCGACCACCTCCAGGTCCTCCTCGACGCCGCCGTCGACCGCGCGAAGATCGTCGTCAGCAGCCGGACCCAGCACTTCAAGTCCCACGACCAGATCCTCACCGCCCTCGGCGAACGCGTGGGCCTGCTCCCGCAACGCCGCATCCTCTCCGTCGAGGGCTTCACCCCCGACCAGATCCGCACCTACCTCGAACGCCTCTACGGCGACGAACGCCTCGCCGGACAGCGCTTCCAGCTCCTGCGCGACATCCCCGACCTGCTCACGCTGTGCCGCAACCCCCGACTGCTCTCCTTCGCCGCCGTACTCGGCCAGGACCGGCTGCACGCCGTCGCCGGAGCGGGCCGCGCCCTGAGCCCCGCCCGCCTCTACGAGGACGTCTTCACCTCCTGGATCGACCACGAGGAGCAGCGCGGCCAAGGCGGACCCGGCGCCGCGCCCGGACTCGGCGCCGAAGCCCTCTGGTCCTCCGTCACCGCCCTCGCCCTGCGCCTCTGGGAATCGGGCCGCACCGCCCTGCGCCTGGACGAACTCACCGAGACCGTGGCCGGCACCCTCAGCGGCCTCACCGGCCCCTCCCGCACCGCCGTCGAACTCTCCACCGCCGAACGCGCCCAGGCCGTCGGAGCCGGAAGCCTGCTCGTCCGCAGCGACGACGGCGTCTTCCAGTTCATCCACGGCTCCGTACTCGAATGGCTGGTCGCCCGCGAGGCAGCCCACCGGCTCGACCGGGGCGACCACCACCTCCTGAGCACCCGCACGCTCAGCCGGCTCGCCGTCGAGTTCCTCTGCGACCTCGCCGACCACGAGCGCTGCGCCCGCTGGGTACGCGACACCCTCGACCCCGAAGGGCCCCCGTCCGGCGAGAGCGCCCGGGCCAACGCCCTGCGGATCGGCGACCGGCTCCGCGTCCCGGCCGGTGCCGACCTGCGCGGGGCACGGCTCGCGGGCGAGGACCTCTCCCACCGCGACTTCTCCGGCGCCGACCTCACCGGCGCGGACCTGACCGACGCCCAGCTCACCGGGACCAGCCTCACCGGCGCGATCCTGCGGGACGCCGTACTCGCGGGAGCGCGCCTCGACCACGCGGACCTGACCGGCGCCGACCTCACCGGCGCCGACCTGACCGGCAGCAGGCTCACCGCCGCCGACCTCAGAGGTGCCCGCCTCACCGGCAGCCGCTGGCACCGCGCCGCGCTCGTCGCACCCGTACTCGACGACGCCGTACGCGCCGCCCCGGAACTCGCGGCCGCGGCCATGGCGCCGGGAATGGCCGTCGAGGCCGGGCACCGCCCCTCCTCGGTTGGCGTCCCCTACGGCTTCGACATGCGCACCAGCAGACTTCCCGAGCCCATCGCCTACAGCCCCGACGGCGAACTCCTCGCCGTCGGCAGCGAGGACGGCGGCGTCCTCATCTGCGGCGCCGACACCGGCCAGGCACTGCGCACCCTCCAGGGCCACTCGGGGCGCGTGTACGCCGTCAAGATCGCCGCCGACACCATCGCGACCGGCAGCTCCGACGGCACCGTACGCCTGTGGGATCCGGTGTCCGGGTCCTGCCGCCACCGCATCGAGGTCCACCCGGACGGCGTGTGGCCCCTCGTCCTGGACACCACCGGCGGTCTCCTCGCCACCGGGGACAAGGACGGACTCGTCACCGTCTGGTCCGTCGCCACCGGCGAGGCCCTGCACCGGCTCCCCGGCCACACCGCCCCCGTCTACACCGCTGTGTTCGCCCCCGGCGGGTCCACACTGATCACCGGGGACGCGTCCGGCAGGGTCCGCCGCTGGGACCTCTCCGACGGCTCCTGCGCGGGCGAACTCACCGGCCACCACGGCTCGGTCTACCGCGCCCGGTTCAGCCCCGACGGCTCCCTGCTCGCCACCGCCGACCAGGGCGGCGCCGACGGTGGCGCGGTCCGCATCTGGGACGCCGTCGGCTTCCGGCTCCTGCACACCTTCGCCGGTCACACCGGACGCGTCTACGCCCTGGACTTCCACCCCGACGGCACCCTCCTGGCCACCGGCGGCACCGAGGGCCAGGTCCGCCTCTGGGACCCCGTCGTCGGCACACCAGCCGGCGCCCTGGAACGCGGCACGGGCGCCGTGTACCAGGTCCTGTTCCACCCCACCGGACAGCTCCTGGCCTCATGCGACAGCGACGGCAAGGTCAGGCTGTGGAGAATCGCGGGCGATGCGCGCCGCGGCCGCACCGTCACCCTCCACGACCGCCAGCCCACCGCCCACCGGGGCTCCGCCTGGGCATGTGCCTTCCGCCCCAGCGACCGGCAGCTCCTCACCGTCGGCAACGACGGGGGCGCCCAGATCTGGGACGCCGACACCGGCCAGGGCCGGCGCATCCTGCGCGGCCACGGACGCCGGGTCACCGGACTCTCCTTCAGCGCCGACGGCACCCTGCTCGCCGCGGCGGGCAACGACGGGATCGTCCGCCTCTGGGAAACCGCGACGGGACGCCGCACCGAGGAGATCACCGGCCGGGGCAACCGGCTCGTCTCAGCGTTCTTCAGCCCCGCCGAGGACATACTCGCCGCAGCCGGCAACGACGGCGACATCCACCTGCGGGGCCTCCCCGACGGCGGCCACCTGCGGGACATCGACGCCGAGACCGAGCACATCTGGGCCGGGGCGTTCAGCGCTGACGGCCGGCTGATCGCGACGGCGAACGACGACGACACCGTCCGCCTCTGGTACCGCTCGACCGGCGCGCCCGTCGCCACCCTGACCGAGCACCGGGGCCGCGTCAGGGCCATCGCCTTCGCCCCCGGCGCGACCCCTCTGCTCGCCACCGGCTGCGACGACGGCGCGGTCCGCCTCTGGCGCCCCCGGACGGGAGAGCTCCTCGCCGACCTGCGCGCGCACACCGACCGGGTCTACGGGGCCGCCTTCGGTAACGACGGAACCTGGCTGGTCACCGCCGGCTGGGACGGCGTGGCGGTCCTGTGGCGCGACGGCGTCGCCGCACACCGGCTCACCGGACACCGGGGCAAGCTGTGGACCGCGGCCGCCCACCCCACCGCACCACTGGCCGCCACCGCCGGCGACGACCGCGTCGTCGGACTCTGGGACACGGAGACCGGGGCACGCCTCACCGGCCTCACCGGCCACTCCGGGCGGATCCTCGCCCTCGCCTTCAGCCCGGACGGCGCCACCCTCGCCGCCGCGGGCGAGGACGGCACCGTACGCCTGTGGACCCTCCCGGCCGACGGCTCCGACCCGCGGCCGAGGGCGACCCTGATCGGCCTGCCGGGCGGCTGGGCAACCCTCACCCCGTCGGGCGGCTACAAGTACGACGGGGACGCCGCGGGGGAGTTCTGGCACGTCGTGGGCATGACCCGCTTCACGCCCGGTGAGCTTGACCCCCACCTGCCGGAAGTGAGGCGGCTGCCCATCGGCGAACCGCTGTAGGCGGGCGCCCCCGGCCGGGCGGTCCCAGGCCCGGTCAGACAGCTCCGGTCAGCGCCGCCGTCCGCACGGCCACCACCACCGCCAGCAGCGCCACCAGGGCCACTCCGCCGACCAGTTGCACCCCGGAGGTCCGCAGCTTCGCCGGCGCGTAGGCTAGGCCGTACGTCACGAGGCCACCGGTCAGCAGCCCGCCGAGGTGCGCCTGCCACGAGGTGAACAGCGCCGACACCACCATCCAGATCAAGAACCCCGCCATGAACTGGTTGACCGGCCGCATGTCCCGCCCCAGACGGCGGCTGATGACGTAGAACGACGCCGCGAGACCGAAGACCGCCCCCGAAGCACCGACCGTCTCGGTGTCCGGCGACGCGATCAGGTAGACCAGCACCGAACCGCCCAGCGCGGACAGCAGATACAGCGCCAGATACCGCGCGCGGCCGAGCTGGCCCTCCACGACCCGGCCGATGTTCCACAGGGCGAGCATGTTGAAGACGAGGTGCATCACCCCGAAGGAGGTGTCCGGCGGCAGGTGCAGGAACGCACCCGTCAGGAGCCGGTACCACTCCCCGCCGGCCACGCC
The DNA here is from genome assembly GCF_042803195.1 of Streptomyces sp. NPDC057428. Taxonomy (NCBI): domain Bacteria; kingdom Bacillati; phylum Actinomycetota; class Actinomycetes; order Kitasatosporales; family Streptomycetaceae; genus Streptomyces; species Streptomyces sp. NPDC057428. The sequence continues at coordinate 3,865 of NZ_JBHVCT010000043.1, read as the reverse complement.
CGTCAGTTCGAGACCCGGAAAGGTCCCGCCCCTGTAGTAGTACTGCCCGCCGTCCGGACCGACCAGCACCGCGCCGAGCATGCCGAACCGCTCGACCGTGGCGGGCCGGACCACCTCGACGACGTACGCGAGGACGTTCAGCACGATCAGGACGTACGTGACGACCGGCGTCGCCGCCGTCGGCACCTCGCCGCCGAACAGCGACCGCGCCCGGCGTACCGAGCGCTGCCCCTCCTTCACGCACTCCACGCAGTGATGGCCGACTGCCGCCTCACGCATGCAGTCCGGGCAGATGTAGCGGTCGCAGCGCGTGCAGCGCACATACGTCTCGAACGACGGGTGGCGGTAACACGCGGTGGCGGCGGCCTCCATGGCCGGCTCCTTCACTCGTGGACGGGCAGGAGGGGCCGCTGGGGGCGGCGGCGCTCAAGATAGCGAACGCCGCCGACGAGCGGATCACTCGGGTGACCCCCGCTTCGCCATCCAGGCCGACCCGGGGCCCGATGCCGGGACGACGACGGGGACGTCCGTGTCTCCGGCCGGGAGTGGAGGTCACCGACCCCGCCGTCCGGGCCCGCTTCGTCGAGGAGGTCACACCGCCGGAGCCCTTCCTCCTCTTACGCGCCGAACCCGCCGAGGCCGTCCGCACCGGGATCGGCGGCGACGACATCGTCGTGCAGGTCCGGCGCCCCGGCCACCCTCTGCGCAGAGGAGCCGACGCGAGTCCGGTACGCGAGGTGTGACCGTCTGACCTGCGGCCACGCGGTGCCGACCGCTCCGTAGCCGGACCGACAATGGGGGAGTGCCTACCAAGAGGAAGCCCACGGCGGCAGCCCGGCCCGGCCGCCGCCCCGAACTCCTGGCCATCGCCGCGGAGGTCTTCGCCGCCCAGGGATACGACGCCACCACCGTCCGCGGGATCGCGGACGGGGCCGGGATGCTCGCCGGCAGCCTCTCTTCGATTCGAAGGAATCGATGGTCGACGCGATCCTCACCTCCTTCCTGGGCGGACTCCGGGCCGCTTACGGCACCGTGCTCGACGCCGGGCTCGCCCCCCGGGAGACCCTCGAAGCACTGGTCACCGAGACCTTCCGGCGGATCGGGCACGACCCCGCGGCCGCCGCGATCTGCCGGACGGACGCCACACACCTGGCAGCCCGCCCGGGCTTCGCCCACCTGGCCGAGGCGCTGAAGACCTGCGAGGACGTCTGGCGGCGCCCCCTGGAGTGCGGCGTCGCGGAGCGGGCCTTCCACGCGGGGACGGACATCCCGCTCACCGGCCGCTTCATCCACGACGCGGTCTGGGGCACCGCCTCCTGGCACCGGCCTGCCGGGAACGACGACCCCGGTGGCCTCGCCCGCCCGTACCTCGCGCTCCTGCTGGACGGCCTCGCCCCACGCCGCTGACCGCCGCCCGCCGGGGGCCCCGGGGAGAACACGAGGAGAAGAGGCCGGGAACGATTTCGGAACCTCCCGTGCGCGACCCGGCCCACGCCCCGGGTCTGCGGGACTCGCGGCACGCCGGTGCGAAGGGCTCTGCCGTCCGGCGACGGAACGTGCTACGGTTGTCCAGTTGCAGTTTTGGTACCCATGAACTTTATGTGCGCCTGACGGGAACCCTCCTCAGGCGCTTTATTGTTTTCCGGCTTTCTCCGGATGGGGCTCAATGCGGCGACTTGGAATTCGTAAAGTGCGGATTCTCGGCACTGCACCTCTTTTAGGAGAATGACATGGCTACTGGAACCGTGAAGTGGTTCAACTCGGAAAAGGGCTTCGGCTTCATCGAGCAGGACGGCGGCGGCGCCGACGTCTTCGCCCACTACTCCAACATCGCCACCTCGGGCTTCCGTGAGCTCCAGGAGGGCCAGAAGGTCTCCTTCGACGTCACGCAGGGCCAGAAGGGCCCGCAGGCGGAGAACATCGTCCCGGCCTAATTGCCGCGACGCGTACCTCGCAGCCGGGGCCCGCACCGTGAAGGTGCGGGCCCCGGTTTGTGCTGTTTCCGACTCGTCCTGTCCCCGTCGGCCCCGCCACCGGGACACCTGCTCTGTGCATGCATCCTGGGGCGCACAGACCGAGCAGTCGCAGGAGTCGGCAGTGATCCAGTGATCCCAGGAATCCCCCAGGAGGGCAATTCCGTATGACCCGCTCCGAACGCCAGGACCGACCGACCCGCAACCGCCCCATAAAGGGACGCGGCGCGGACCGGCCGCAGGCGAACACCCGCGGTGCCGGCAGGGCTCCCGCGCGCCGCAAGCCCGCACCGTCCCAGGGCGGCGAATTCGCCCTGCCGCAGACGCTCACCCCGGCGCTTCCCGCCGTCGAGTCGTTCGACGCGCTCGACATGCCCGCCGCGCTGCTCAAGACCCTCGCGGCCCAGGGTGTGACCGACCCGTTCCCCATCCAGGGCGCCACCCTGCCGAACTCGCTGGCCGGACGGGACATCCTCGGACGGGGCCGCACCGGCTCCGGCAAGACCCTGGCCTTCGGGCTGGCCCTGCTCGCCCGCACCGCAGGACGCCGCTCGGAGCCGCACGCCCCGCTGGCGCTCGTGCTCGTCCCCACCCGAGAGCTGGCCCAGCAGGTCACCGACGCGCTCACCCCGTACGCCACGGCCGTGAACCTGCGCGTCGCCACGGTCGTCGGCGGCATGTCGATCAGCCGCCAGTCCGGCGCGCTGCGCCGCGGCGCCGAGGTGCTCGTCGCCACCCCCGGCCGGCTGAAGGACCTCATCGAGCGCGGCGACTGCCGGCTCGACGCCGTCTCCATCACCGTCCTCGACGAGGCGGACCAGATGGCCGACATGGGCTTCATGCCCCAGGTCGTCGCGCTGCTCAAGCAGGTCGAGCCGGACGGCCAGCGGATGCTGTTCTCCGCGACCCTGGACAAGAACATCGACCGGCTGGTCAAGATGTTCCTCACCGACCCGGTCGTGCACTCCGTCGACCCGTCCGCCGGTGCCGTCACCACCATGGAGCACCACGTGCTGCACGTGGCCGACGAGACCGACAAGAAGGCCGTCGCCACCCGGATCGCCGCCCGCGAGGGCCGCGTGATCATGTTCGTGGACACCAAGCGCGCGGCCGACCGCTTCGCCAAGCGTCTCCTCGCCAGCGGTGTGCGCGCCGCGGCCCTGCACGGCGGACGCTCCCAGCCGCAGCGCAACCGCACCCTGGACCAGTTCAAGACCGGCGAGGTCACCGCCCTCGTCGCCACGAACGTCGCGGCCCGCGGCATCCACATCGACGACCTCGACCTGGTCGTCAACGTGGACCCGCCGACCGACCACAAGGACTATCTCCACCGCGGCGGGCGCACGGCGCGCGCCGGGGAGTCCGGCAGCGTCGTCACGCTCGTGCTGCCCGAGGAGAAGCGCGACATGACCCGGCTGATGGCGGACGCGGGTATCGCACCGCAGACCACCCGGATCAAGTCCAGCGACGAGGAGCTCAGCCGCATCACGGGCGCGCGCGAGCCCTCCGGTGTGGCCGTCGTCATCGAGGTACCGCAGCCGACGCAGCCCAAGCCGCGTACGCGCGGAGGCAGTCAGGGCGCCGGTGCCGTCGGCGGCGGGTCCTTCCGCTCGGGCAGCCGGGGCCGCGGCCGTCGTGGCGGCTCGGGCACGGGTTCGGCTTCGGGTGCCGCGCAGGGCGGCGCAGGCGCGGCCCGTGGCGGCGCCGGAGCCCGCGGTGGTGCCGGCGGCGGTGCGGCCCGTGGTGGTGCCGGGTCCGCGGGCGGTTCCCCCCGAGGTGCCGGCGCCGGCCGGTCCGCCGGCACCGGTCGCGGCAGCGCGCCCGGACGTGGCCGCCGGGCCGCATGACCTGAGGACGCGTTGACCGGCACTCGCCGGTCAACGCGCCGAGCG
>NZ_JBHVCT010000042.1:0-54461 GCF_042803195.1 Streptomyces sp. NPDC057428 | reverse complement strand
GGTTTCCGCTTCCCGTCGCGGTCACGTTGTACGTTCCGCGCCGCCGTCCAAGGCGCGCGCCACCGGTAGGTACGTGGAGGGGCTGCACTCGGAGGGGGGTGCAGCCCCTCGGCGTGCCGGGCTCACGCCTCTTCGGCGGCCGCCTTCGGCGGGATCGCGGGTATCGCCAGGAACGGCAGCTTCAGCGCGCCGAACGCCTCCTCGGGAACGGCCGGCGCCACCGGCTCGACCGCGGCCAGCCGCCGGTACGCCTCACCCTGCGCGGGACGCGGGTCCGCCTCGCCCTTGTTGGGCCAGAAGGACATCGCACGCTCGGCCTGCGCGGTGATGGTCAGCGACGGGTTGACGCCGAGGTTCGCGGAGACCGCGGAGCCGTCGACGACGGAGATGCCCGGGTGGCCGTACAGCCGGTGGTAGGGGTCGATGACGCCCTCCTCCGGGCCGGCTCCGATCGCGCACCCGCCGAGGAAGTGCGCGGTGAGCGGGGTGCCCATCAGCTCCCCCACGTTCGATCCGGCGAAGCCGTTGATCTCCTGGGCGAGCAGCGTCGCCCCCCGGGTCGCCTCGGCTATCTGCGTCGGGTTGGGTGCCCCGTGCCCCTGGCGGGCGGTGAGCAGCCCCTTGCCGACGCCCCCTGGCTTGCGGTACGCGATCAGCGAGTTGTCCAGCGACTGCATGACGAGGCCGATGATCGTCCGCTCCGACCAGCGCCGGTTGGAGAGCGAGCGCATGGTCAGCAGCGGGTGCCTGGCCACGCTGCCGAACCAGCTCAGCACCCGGTGCGTGCTGTAGGGCACCTGAAGGATGGTCAGGGCGCCCATGGCGTTCGAGCCCTTGCCGTAGCGCACCGGTTCGATGTGGGTGTTCTCGTCGGGATGGATCGACGAGGTGATGGCGACTCCCCGGGTGAAGTCGGCCTTGGCTCCGCCGTGCTTCCTGCGGTAGCGGCGGTCGCTGGTCTGCGCGCCCACCAGGCCCTCGGAGTTGGTACGGGTGAGTTCGCCGAGCCGGGAGGAGAGCCGGGGCAGGAGGCCCTCGTCCTTCATCCGGTGCAGCAGGGTCTGCGTGCCGTACGTCCCCGCCGCGACGATCACCTTGCGGGCCCGCAGCACGGACGGGGGTGCCTTGCGGCGCCGGTTCGTCGGCACGGTCGACACGCGGTAGCCGCCCTCCGGGGCGTCGGTGACCGCGACGACGGAGGTCATCGGGTGGATGACCGCGCCGGCCTTCTCCGCGAGGTAGAGGTAGTTCTCGTTGAGCGTGTTCTTCGCGCCGTGGCGGCATCCCGTCATGCACTCGCCGCATTCGGAGCACGCCTTGCGGGCGGGACCGGCGCCGCCGAAGTACGGGTCGGCGACCTCTCCCCCGGGTTTCGTGCGCGCGGACCCGTCGGCGTCCTGCCCGTCGCCGAAGAACACGCCCACCGGGGCGAGGTGGAAGCTGTCGCCGACGCCCATGGTCTCAGCGACGGCCTTGAGGTGGACGTCGGCCGGGGTCATGCTCGGGTTGAGGCGCACGCCGAGCATCCGCTTCGCCTGGTCGTAGTACGGCGCCAGCTCCGCCCTCCAGTCGGTGATGCCGGCCCACTGGCGGTCCTCGAAGAACGGCGCGGGCGGCACGTAGAGCGTGTTGGCGTAGTTCAGGGAGCCCCCGCCGACCCCCGCGCCGGCCAGCACCATCACCTTGCCCAGCAGGTGCACGCGCTGGATGCCGAACAGGCCGAGCGCCGGTGCCCACAGGTAGTTCTTCACGTCCCAGGAGTTCTTGGGGAGCGTCGCCGGTGTGAAGCGGCGGCCCGCTTCCAGGACGCCGACGCGGTACCCCTTCTCGCTCAGGCGAAGGGCCGAGACCGCGCCGCCGAAGCCCGAACCGACGACGAGCACGTCGTAGTCGTACGCGTCGTCGTCAGCCGCCTGAGCGGCCGGTACGGCCTGTTTCTGGGCAGGACTGTCCTGGGCCATGGCTCTCCTCGGTGGCAGAGGGCGGGAAGCGGGGGCGTCTGGCGGTTCAGCGCAGGCGGAAGGCCTTCATCACCTTGAGGCTGCTGCTCATGAAGGCGGCGTACTTCTCGTCGTCCATCCCGAAGGACGGCGCCAGGGGCATCAGCCGCTGCTGGGCGACCGTCTGGGCCTCGGTGTACTTCAGGATGCCCTCGGAGCCGTGACGCCTGCCGAGACCCGAGTCCTTCATGCCGCCCATCGGCGACTGGACGCTGCCGTACGCGGGCGCGTACCCCTCGTTGATGTTGACCGTGCCGGTCCGCAGCCGCGCCGCGACGCGGTGGCCGCGTCCCGCGCTGCGCGTCCAGACACTGGAGTTGAGGCCGTACGGCGTCGCGTTGGCGAGCGCGACGGCCTCGTCGTCGTCGCTGAAGCGGTAGATGGAGACGACCGGGCCGAAGGTCTCCTCCCCGCAGACGGCCATGGGTGCCTCGACGCCGTCCAGGATGGTCGGCTCGTAGAAGAGCGGGCCGATGTCGGGCCGGGCGACGCCGCCCGCGACGAGTGTCGCGCCCTTCTCGACGGCCTCGGCCACGTGCCTGCTGACGGTCTCCAGCTGACGCTCGCCGACGAGGGAGCCCATGTCGGCTCCGTATGCCAGGGAGTTGCCGAGGCGCATGGCCTTCGTGCGGGCTGCGAAGCGCGCGACGAAGTCGTCGGCGACCGACTCGTGGACGTACAGCCGCTCGATGGAGATACAGAGTTGCCCGGCGGAGGAGAAGCAGGCGCGGACGGCGCCCTGGGCGGCCTTCTCCACGTCGGCGTCGTCGAGGACGAGCATGGCGTTCTTGCCGCCGAGTTCGAGCGACACTCCGACGAGCCGGGCGGCGGCGCCCTGGGCGACCTCACGGCCGGTGCGGGTGGAGCCGGTGAAGGAGACGTAGTCGGCGCGGGAGACCACCTCGGGGCCGACGACCGGACCCTCCCCGATGACGACCTGGAACACCTCGGCGGGCAGTCCGGCCTCGATCAGCAGGTCACGGGCCCACAGGGCGGTCAGCGCGGTCTCGGTGTCGGGCTTCATGACGACCGCGTTGCCGGACACGAACGCGGGCAGCGCGTCCCCGACGGAGAGTTCGAGAGGGTAGTTCCAGGGGGCGATCTGGCCGACGACCCCGCGCGGCTGGCGGAGTTCGGTGACCTTGGTGAGGGTCGGGACGACCCCGGTGTGCCGCCTGGGCTTCAGGTAGGAGGCGGCCCGGCGTCCGTAGTGCCGGGCCGAGACGGCGACGGCCAGGACCTCTTCGTGGGCGTGCAGCCTGGCCTTGCCCGTCTCCAGCTGGATGAGGTCGAGGACCTCGGACTGGCGCCGCAGGACCAGGTCGTGGAAGCGGAGCAGGACGGCGGCCCTGGCCCGGACGGGGGTCGCGGCCCACGCCGGCTGGGCGGCCCGGGCGCGTTCGAAGGCGGTCTCGACGTCCTCGGGGGTGGACTCGGGCAGGTCGGCCAGCTTCTCCCCGGTGAAGGGGCTGTGGTTGGCCGTGCGGCCGGAACCGGCGACGCCACGGGTCAGCTGGGCGATCACCTCGGCGGTGACCACGTCGGCGGCGGTGCGCGCGCCCGCGGGGGCGGCGGCCACCGGGTTGGTGCCCACCCGGGCGGCGGGGGCGGTCGTGGATGCCTGCGAGTCCGTCATGAGGGCGAGAGTATGTCCACGCGCGCACTTTGGGTACCCGTGGGTAACAGGTTTTCACAGACCCTGCCAGGGCATTGAGCCGCGCCCGGTTATGCAGCCAGTGATCACTGGCTGCATAACCGCTGATCAGGGGTGATCCGCTGTCCGTACGGGGAGCGTCGGTCAGGAATCGTGAATCTTGGGACGTTCGGCCACCTCCGCGTAGATGCACTCCGCCGTCCTCCGCCGCCCGGCCGGCCGCGGGCATCTTCACCCGCACGTACCCGCGTACCTCAGCCGGTGTGCTTGGGCGGCTGCCAGCTGCGCAGCATCGTCTCGAAGAGCCGCCGGGTCTCGGACCGGTCGCCCTCGGGACCCGTCATGTAGAACGCGTACTCGGGGCCGCCCGGCTCGGCCATGTACATCTGGTCGATGCCGTGACGCGGGCCCGGGTGGTCCTTGGACTCGACCCAGGTGAACTCCCAGCGTGAGCCGGGGCGGTCGCGGAAGATGTTCGGCTCCAGGGACTGCCGCTCGTAGGCCGGCAGCCGCTCCGCGAGGTCCTTCTCGATGCTCTCCATGTGCGTGTACGAGTTGTCGAAGTCCGGCTGCGGATCGAGGCTGATCCGGATGCGGTGCGCCCCGCCGTCCGGGGTGTAGTCGATCTGCCCGTCCTGGGTGTGCCGCTCCCACCCGTCCGGGACGAGGAGGCTGAAGCCCTCGGGGTCGTGGACCGTCTTCCAGCCGTCCGGTACGCCGTTCACGTCTCCCGTGGCCTCCCGGCTCGCGGACGGGGACGAGGAGGCGGACGGTCCGCCCGCACCCTGCCCCTGGGTGCGTCCCGCCGTACTCCCGCTGCCGTCCGCGTACTTCATCGCGGCGATACCGGCCGCACCGCCGAGCAGGGCCGCCACCGCCAGCACCAGCAGGGCGGTACGCCACCGTCTGCGCGCAGGGCCGGGCGCGAAGTGGTGCGGGGGCGGCGAGGACGGAGGCAGGGAGAGCCGTGCCGTCGATCCGTCCGGGGCGGAGAGGGCGAGCAGTTCCTCCTCCGTGACGCGCCGCGTGGGAACGTGGGCCTGCGCGGCACGGGGCTTGCGCCCCTCCATCGCGTCCAGCAGCATCCGTTCGGCCTCCTCGGCCGTCGGGCGGGCGGCGGGGTCCTTGCGCAGAAGTGCCGTGATCACCGGCCCCAGCGCGCCTCCGCGCCGCGGCGGGGGCGGCTCCTCGGCGACGACGGCCTGCATGGTCGAGATCGGCGACGTACGGCGGAAGGGCGAGGTGCCCTCCACGGCCGTGTAGAGCGTGGCGCCCAGCGACCACAGGTCGGACGCGGGGCCCGGATCGCCGCCGCGCACCCGCTCGGGGGCCAGGTAGTCGATGGACCCGACGAGTTCGCCCGTCCTGGTGATGGTCGAGTCACCCTCGATCGCGGCGATCCCGAAGTCCGTCAGCAGCACCTGTCCGTCCCGGGCGAGCAGGACGTTGGCCGGCTTGACGTCGCGGTGCAGCACGCCGGCGGCGTGCGCGGCCCGCAGGGCGCCCAGCACATGGAGCCCGATCCTCGCCGCCTCGCGCGGCTCGACCTCGCCGGTCTCCTTGGCGGCGTCGGCGAGCGAAGGGCCGTCGACGTACTGCATGACGATCCAGGGGCGGTTGTCGTACTCGATGACGTCGTGGACGGTGACGACCCCCGGGTGGGTGATCCGGGCAGCCGCGCGCGCCTCCTTCTGCGTGCGGGCGTGCAGCACCGCCCGGTCCGCCTCCGCGGCGTACAGCCCGGCGGTCAGCTCCTTTACGGCGACCGTCCGGTGGAGGACCTCGTCATGGGCCCGCCACACCTTGCCCATGCCTCCGCGGCCCAGGACGTCGCCCAGCCGGTACCGCCCGGCCAGTACGATCCCCGCGTCCGTTCCCTGCGCGTGTTCCACGTGTCCCCGCCCCGTTCCTCGGGACGACAGGGTACGGAGAGGAGGCCACCGCACGGAACCTCGCATCGCCCACGACATCGCACTGTGATGCTTGTCGCGTCACGCCGACGACAGGTCAGGAGGACACTCGGTAACTGGAGATGGCCTGTTCGTAGATCTCGGAGACCTCGTCCCGGTCGTTCTCCGGGCCGATGACCTGGACAATGTGGTACCTGCCGTCCACGATCATGACCAGGTTGCGGACGTACACCTGCCGTCCGCTGCTCTCCTGCCAGGTGAACTGCCCCTCCGCCATCGCCTGTCTGCCGACGTCGACGCGGCGCAGACCCGTGGACGTCGCCCAGCTGGACTCGCGGAATGGCTTCAGCTCGGGCTCGCCGCTCCGCTGGTAGTCCAGCGGATCGTCGCCGTGGGCCTTGACCGTGTCCCGGCCCGGCACGACGAGGACACTGAACCCGTCGCTGCCGTACCTGACCTGACGGTCGGAGCCGGCGGGGCTGCGCTGCCAGCCCTTGCGTACGCCGATCTCGAAGCCCTCGGCGTCCTTGCGCAGTTCGTACCCCGCCGCGAGGGCGACGGCCGAGCGGCTGGTCTGCGGCTTCCGCGAACCCGAGGAGCCCGACGAACCGGACGCGCCGGGCGACTCGGTCGCCCCGGCGGACGGACCGCCGGTCTCCCGGTCCGCGGGTGCGACGGAGTCCGACGGTGCCGGGCCCGCGCCGGTGCCCGCCTTGGGCATGAACATCACGGCGTAGGCGACGGCGGCAGCCATCACCAGCAGGATCAGCACCAGGAGCAGCCGTCCGAGCCTGCGCGGCGCCCTGCCGCCGGGCGGCGGCTGGCGCAGCACCTTGGGCCCCTTGGGCTCGCGCGGGACGCGGGGCGGCTTCTCGTACCGCTGCGGCGGCGCCTCCTGGCGCTGCGCCCTGCCCTGCCGGTGCCGTCCGTGGGCGGCGCCGCGACCCCGGCGCCTGCGCACCAGCTCACCCCGGCGGCGCACGACCGGCAGGCGGGTGGCGTCGGCGGGGGGCAGCGTGACGACGTCGGCGCCGGCCTCCGGTTCGGGGGCCGAGCGCACGAGGGAGCGCAGCCAGCCGCGCAGCTCCTCGAAGTCCGGCCGCTCCGTCGGGTCCTGACGCAGCAGCGACTCGACCACGGGGCGCAGCGGACCGCACTCCTCGGCGAAGGCCGGCGGCTCACCGCAGACCATCTGCACGAGCTCGGCGGCGTTCTCCTCCGGATACGGGGCATGCCCCTGCACGGCGCGGTACAGGAGCGCGCCGAGCGCCCAAAGGTCGGTGGAGGGGCCGATGGGCGGAGCCAGCTGCCAGTTGTCGTGGACCGGACCCGCCTGCTCGGGCGCCCACCGCTCGGTGACGGCACCGACGACGGCGATACGGGCCTGCCGGGCACGCTCGGCGGCGAGCGGGGTGGCGGGGCCGCGGTACGCGGGGGTGCTCCCACTGCCGGCGACCACCTCGTCCCACCCGCCGACGGGTGCCCGCGCGGTGACCGGCTGAGGCAGCCGGCCGGGGCGCTCCACCGGACCGCCGCCGACCCGCCGGGCATCGGCCCGCAGGGCGTCCTCGCCGTAGCCGCCCGATGCCGACGAACCCCCCGCGGGCACGGGGCGGCCGGAGCCGTGGCCGTCGCTCCAGGTGCCGGCGAGGTGGACACGCCGGCCGGGCGGCCGGTGGCCGGGGTCGTCGTCCTCGTCGTCGTCCTCGTCGTCGTACGGGTAGGTGCCGTCGCCCGGCCCGCCCCAGCCGCCGGTCAGCTGCGGTCGCCCCGGGTACGGCGAGGTGCCGGTCCCCTCGGGCTCCCGCTCCTCGGCGGCGGACGTGCCGGGCTCCTCGGGTCCGACCGGCCCGTCACCGGCCTCACGCTCCGCGCGCCTCTGCTCCTCGCCCGCGCGCGCCGCGGCACGCGCTCCCGCCCGGTAGGCGGCGATGGCACCGGCGCGGGCGGCACGCAGCTGCGCCGCGCTCCCCGCTCCGGGCGGCGCGGGCACACCGTCGGCGGACGCCCTGGGCGCGGGCAGGGCCTCGGACCCGGACGGCGCAACCTGGTCCGGCGGCGCCGGACGCCTGTAGGCCTCGTGCGGGTCGGGCCGCTCCGAGGCCCCGAAGGCAGTGCCCGCACCGGACGGGTCGTCGGAATCCTCTGTTCCGTAAGCACCTGACGACGGCTCGTCCAGGTCCTGTCGCTCGTGGACGGCCGACGGCCTGTAGGGGCTCGGCAGTTCCGGGAGCGCGAAGAGCTCGGGCCTTTCCCGCGGGCTGCTGAGGGCGGGCGGTTCGTACGACGCGGAGGGCTCGTGCGGGCTGCGCGACTCCGGCGGGTCGTACGGGCCCGTGGGCCCCGATTCGACCGCCGGGGGCCCGTAGCTGTCCTCCTCGTCCGGCTGCGGCGCCGGAACGTATCCGCACAGCGCCTCCTCCGCCGCGCCGGCCGCCAGACCCGTCAGCACGACGCGGCCGTCGTCGCAGACCAGCACGGTGCGGACGGTGATGTTGCGGTGCGTCCAGCCGTGCGCGTGCAGCACCGCGAGAGCCGTGAGCACGTCGGAGCCGATCTCTGCGGCCCGGTAGGGGTTGAGGGGCCGCTCCGCGAGCAGCGCGGCCAGTGGCCTGGCGGCGACCAGTTCGCTCACTATCCAGAGCGATCCCGCCTCGGCGAACACGTCGAAGACCTGGTCGAGGCGCGGGTGGTCGGGCACCTGCGCGGCGGCCTGGGCGGCTTCGATGGCCCTTCTGACCGCGGGGTCCGTGGGCCGGCGCACCGCCCGCCCGGTGGCACGCCTGGCGGCCGGGGGCAGCCCGTCGGCGTCGAGCACCTCCGCGTCCACGACCTCGGGCAACGGCACCTGGCGGACCAGGACCTCCTGCCCGCTGTACGTGTCGAACGCCCGTGTCTCGGCGAGTTCGAAGGCGTCGGACGGGGGCAGCGGAAGGCGGTAGCGGTCGGCGAGTACCCGACCCGCGTAGTCGTCCACGACGCCTCCCCAGAGCGCGCTGTCCCCTGGTCACGGAGACCGCATGAATCCGTCAATTGCGGTCACTTGCTGTGCATTTGACCTATTTTTTCGGCTGCGTACGGTCCTCGGTCTCTCACCATACGTGGCAAGTCACGGCTGTGCGGCCGGGTCACCGCAACCCGGCCGCTCCGTCGTACGCCCGCGCCGGTCAGTCGGTGGGCTCGAACGTGGCGAACGCCGTGTCGCGCAGCGCCTTGCACTCCTTGCCGTCCCACTCGGACGCCTTGCAGCTGATCATGATCGAGAAGCCGTGCGTGGCGTCCGCCTTGAAGCCCCGGTTGAGCACCCGGACCCGCATCCCCTGCTGGTTGCGCGTGAACTCCCAGTCCGCGACGGTCGGGTAGCCGTTGTACTCGACCTTCTTTATCCCGATGTGCTGGTAGCCGTCGCTGAGGCTCCTGGCGCTGGAGACCGCTCCGGCCCAGGCTGCCGCCGCGTCGTTCCTGGGCGAGGAGTTGTAGTCGACCTGGACTCGCGGGAAGCCGCCGCCGGCGTTGTAGATGGCACCCGAGTTCCGTCCCGCTATGGCGTCGAACCTGAAGTCCTCGGGCATCGCCATCGAGAAGTGGAACTGCTTGTTGGTGACCTTCTTGAACCCGGCGGGCAGGGCGTCGGGGTCCGGGGTCGCCTCGCCGGTCTCCGGCGAAGGAGAGGTCGAGGGGGCGCCGGACGCGTCTGCCTTGCCCTCCCCCCGACCGTCCTTGCCGCCGTCCCCGGCGGCGTCGTCCTTGCCCGAGCCGCCGCCCGCGGGCTCGGTGCCACCGCCGGACGCGGCGCCTGCCGACGCGGAGGTGTCGCCCTTCGCCCCGTCGCCGCCCGCGTCACCGTCTCCGATGGTGAGCGCGAGGATCGTACCGAGGATGGCCAGGGCCACGACTCCGGCGATGATCGCCAGTGTGCGGCGCGGCACGACGTCGGTGATGGACGCACGGGCCTGGCCGGGCCGCCCGGCGGGACCCCCGACGGAGGCCGAGGCCGTCGCGGTGCCGGCGCCCCGCGAGGCCGCCGGGGACTTGGCGTTGCGCACGGACTTCAGCGCCCCGCGCAGCCGGTCCCGGGTGCTCTCCGTGGTTTCGGGCTCGCGCGCGGCGGCCGCGGCGCCGGACGTCCGCCCCGTCGGAACCGCCCCGGCGGCGAACCCGACGCCGGCCGCTGCGGCGGCTGCGGCCGCGGGCTTCCCGGCGCCGCTCCCCGCTCCGCCCTTGTCCCGCTTGTCGCCGCTCCTGCCGCCCTTGGTGTCACCGGTCACGGGCAGCGCCATGACCTGGGTGCGCTCGGCCGGAGGCGTCACCGGCGCCTCGGGGGCGTTGATCACCGCGTTGAGCAGGACGCGGGCGCCCGCGTCGTCCAGCCGCTGGTCGGGGTCCCTGGCCAGCAGGCCGTAGATGACCTCCTCCAGTGGGCCCGCGTGCTCCGGCTTCTCGACCGGCTCGGTCATCACGGCCGTGAGGGTGGCGATCGCCGATCCCTTGTCGTACGGCGGACGGCCCTCGACGCTCGCGTACAGCAGTCCGCCGAGCGACCACATGTCGGCGGGCGGTCCCGGCTTGTGTCCCCGAGCGCGCTCGGGGGAGATGTAGGAGGGGGCGCCGACGAGCATGCCCGTTGAGGTGACGGAGGGGTCGCCCTCGACCTGGGCGATCCCGAAGTCGGTCAGGACGACCCGGCCGTCCTCGGAGATCAGCACGTTCGACGGCTTCACGTCCCGGTGCAGGATGCCCTCGCGGTGCGCCGAGCGCAGGACGTCGAGGATGGCCAGGCCGACCTCCGCCGCGCGTCTCGGGGTGAGTGTCCCGTCCTCCCGGATCACCTCGGCGAGGGACTTGCCCTCGATGAGTTCCATGACGATCCACGGCCGGTCGTCCTCGTCGACGACGTCGTAGACCGTCACCGCGCTGGTGTTGCGGATCCTCGCGATCGCCTTCGCCTCACGCAGGGTGCGCGTGATGAGACGGCGCTTCTCGTCCTCTTCGATGGAGGACGGGAACCGCAGTTCCTTGACCGCGACCGTGCGCCCCAACGTCTCGTCTGCAGCCCGCCAGACCGTGCCCATGCCGCCCCGGCCGAGCACATCCCCGAGCCGGTAGCGCCCCGCGAGGAGACGTCCGTCCTTGTCCCGTTGGGGCTCCTGTGCCTGCTCCGCCTCCGACATGCGTCCCCTCTGCGATCAACCCGCCCTGGCAGAGCGTTCATTGTCCCTCACCCCGGGACCGGTCATGGTGCCGGGTCCGGGGTCGGTCACGATGTGGCCGGAGGAGGGAACCCCCTGCCATGCCGATTTCCAGGGCGCTGCTCGTCGCCCCGCTGATGTTGTGCGTGTTGGCTCTGGGATCCACCAGCCTGCCCAGCGAACCACACCTCACGCCCGCATCGTCCTACCTCCCCCGGCTCGTCGTCGAGGGCCGCGCTCCCGCGGCAGCCATTCTGGTACGTCACAACGCCCGCGGGCACAGCGGTCTCTACGACTCCGCGGGGACCGGAAGCCGTGCCGCCGACCGCTTCCGGGCGGGCAGCGCAGCATCACGAAGTCCTTCGTCGCGGCGGTCGTCCTCCAACTCGCCGGGGAGGGCGGCTCCGGCTGGACGACAGCGTCGAGGACCACGGGTTCGTACGGCATGGGAATCCATCCGCAGAAGGTCTCCTGCGGCATGACCGTCCGGGGCCACCGAAGACACATCGCAGGAAGTCACCTCCGGTCCGCCGCGACCCGCGACGGCCGGTCCTCACTCTCCGGGTCAACGCGGACACCCCCCCCCGCCCAGGGGCTCGAAACAGCCCTCCTGGAGGCGGTGTTCTGCTCCCGGAAGCCCTCCTGAACCTCCGGGTGCAGTCCTCCCGCCGCTCTCCGCCTACAGGGGTGAGATGTCGGGTGCTCCCAGCCGCGCGGCGTCCGCCGTCAGGTCGTCGGGCTGCCGCTGCGACTCCCGCTCGGCCTCCACGCGCTTCTGGTAGTGCTCCACCTCGCGTTCGACCTGGGCCGTGTCCCAGCCCAGGACCGGGGCCATCAGGTCGGCACACTCGCGGGCGGACCGGGTCCCCCGGTCGAACGTCTCGATGGAGATCCGGGTGCGCCGGACCAGGACGTCGTCGAGGTGCCGGGCCCCCTCGTGCGAGGCGGCGTAGACGACCTCGGCCCGGAGGTAGTCGTCGGCGCCGGTCAGAGGTTCGCCGAGCGTGGGGTCCGCCGCGACGAGTTCCAGGACTTCCTCGGTCAGGGAGCCGTACCTGTTCAGCAGGTGCTCCACCCGGACCACGTGCAGTCCCGTCCGGGCCGCGAGCCTGGCACGCGAGTTCCACAGGGCCTGGTAGCCCTCGGCGCCCAGCAGCGGGATGTTCTCCGTGACGCAGTCCGCGACCCGCTGGTCAAGCCCGTGCACCGCCTCGTCGACGGCGTCCTTGGCCATCACCCGGTACGTCGTGTACTTGCCTCCCGCCACGACGACGATGCCCGGCGCCGGATGGGCGACCGTGTGCTCACGGGACAGCTTGCTGGTGGCGTCCGACTCACCGGCCAGCAGCGGCCGCAGTCCGGCATAGACCCCTTCGACGTCGTCCCTGCCGAGCGGGGTGTTCAGCACCGAGTTGACGTGTTCGAGGACGTAATCGATATCGGCGCTGGATGCGGCCGGATGGGACTTGTCGAGTGACCAGTCGGTGTCCGTCGTGCCGATGATCCAGTGCCGCCCCCAGGGGATCACGAAGAGCACGGACTTCTCGGTCCTCAGGATGAGGCCGGTCGTGGAGTGGATACGGTCCTTGGGCACCACGAGGTGGACGCCCTTCGACGCCCGGACGTGGAACTGTCCGCGCTCCCCGATGAGGGCCTGGGTGTCGTCGGTCCAGACCCCGGTGGCGTTGACCACCTGCTTGGCACGGATCTCGTACTCACCGCCGCCCTCGACGTCCTCCACCCGTGCGCCGACGACACGCTCGCCCTCCTTGAGGAAGGCGGTCACCCGCGCGCCGTTCGCCACCCGCGCGCCGTAGCTCGCGGCCGTCCGCACCAGGTTCGCGACGAAGCGGGCGTCGTCCATCTGGGCGTCGTAGTACTGGAGGGCCCCGACCAGGGCGTCCTTCCGCAGGGCCGGAGCGACCTGCAGCGCGTGGCGGCGGGTGAGGTGCCTGTGCAGGGGCAGTCCCCGCCCGTGGCCGGAGGACACCGACATCGCGTCGTACAACGCGACGCCGGAGCCCGCGTACAGCCGCTCCCAGCCCTTGTGCTGCAGCGGGTAGAGGAAGGGCACGGGCCTCACGAGGTGCGGCGCCAGCCGCCCCAGCAGGAGCCCTCGCTCCTTGAGCGCCTCACGGACGAGCGCGAAGTCCAGCATCTCCAGATAGCGCAGTCCGCCGTGAATCAGCTTGCTCGACCTGCTGGACGTGCCGGCGGCCCAGTCACGACCCTCGACCAGACCGGTCGAAAGTCCTCTCGTAGCCGCGTCGAGCGCGGTTCCAGCGCCGACCACGCCCGCCCCCACGACCAGCACGTCCAGTTCGCGCTCGGCCATCGCGGCCAGCGCTTGGGTGCGCTCCGCGGGTCCCAGTGTCGCTGTCCTCACTGCTGCCTCCCGGTATTCCCGGTGGATCGGGGTGCCACGGCACGGAGAGCGGGTCCGGCCGGAGAGCCGGGCACCCGTGCCCACCATTCGATTCTGTCCCCGGTCCGCAACTTCAGCCACCGCCTGTGGACAACACCCGGCTCACGGGACCCGCGGAATGCGACATATAGGTCATATATAAGCCTAGTCTTACATAGCGCTGTCCCCAGCAGTTGCACTCTCCGCCTCTTGGTCTTAGGGAAAGGACGGCTCTCCCCATGCCCGCAGACCTCGCTGTCATCGGACTCGGTCATCTCGGCCTGCCCCTCGCCCAGGCGGCCGTCGGCGTGGGGATCCACACCGTCGGCTACGACACGGACCCCCGGCCCTTCACAGAACTCTCGGCCGGCCGTACGCCGGCCGAGGGGTCTCTCAGCGCCTCGGACATCCGCAGGATGGTCGCGGGCGGCTTCCGGCCCACCGCGGACCCGGCCGAGCTGGGCCGGGTCCGTACCGCCGCGATCTGCGCCCCCACCCCGCTCGGACCTGACCGCATGCTCGACCTCGGAGCCGTCACGGACGCGGCCCGCGCGCTCGCCGCCCGGCTGCGGCCCCACACCACCGTCCTGGTGGAGTCGGCCGTGCCGCCCGGCACCACGGAGAACATCGTGCGGCCGCTCCTGGAGGAGGGATCCGGGCTGCGCGCCGGGCGCGACTTCCACCTCGCCCACTCCCCCGGCCGCCTCGACCCGGGCAGCCGCACCCACGTCTACGCCCACACCCCGAAGGTCATCGGCGGCCTCACCCCCGCGTGCACCGAGTCGGCAGCCGCCTTCTACGGACGGCTCACCGACAAGGTCGTCCGGGCCAGGGGACCGCGCGAGGCTGAGATGACCAAGGTCCTCGAAACGAACTTCCGGCACGTCAACATCGCGCTCGTCAACGAGATGGCCGTGCTCTGCCACGACTTGGGCGTCGACCTCTGGGACGTCATCAGGTGCGCCGAGACGAAACCGTTCGGATTCCAGCCGTTCCGCCCCGGACCCGGCGTCGGTGGCCATGGCGCACCCGTCGATCCTGGCTACTTCCCCTACAACAGCCGGACCACCGGGCACCCGTTGCGCATGGTCTCGCTGGCCAAGGAGATCAACGACCGGATGCCCAGTTACGTGATCCAGCGCTGCGCGACCCTGCTGAACGAGCACGGCAAGTCCGTGCGGGGAGCCAGGGTCCTGCTGCTAGGCGTCACGTACAAGCCCGACCTCGCAGACCAGGAGGCCTCGCCCGCCCGCGAGATCGCCACCCGGCTGATGGACATGGGCGCCCAGATCGGTTACCACGACCCGCACGTCCTGGACTGGCGCGTGCGTGACCTTCCCGTGGCGCGGGCCGACTCGCTCTACGAGGCGGCCGCCGGGGCGGACCTGACGGTGCTTCTCCAGCACCACCGCACCTACGACCTCCAGGGGCTCGCCGTGAAGGCCCAACTCCTCCTGGACACCCGAGGAGCCACCCCCGCCGGGGCCGCGCACCGCTTGTAGCCCGCCGGGCGCCCCCGGGAACTGGCCGACTTCATGACGTACCTGTTCCTCGTCCTCGGCCCCGCCGGCGCCTTCGCCGGCGCACGGAAGGCCGGCTGACAGCTCACACACGCAGGACGGCCCGGACCGATCGAGTGGTCCGGGCCGTCCTGCGTACGGGAGGTCAGCGGCTGTGCTGCGAGTCCGCCACCGTAACCTCGACCCGCTGGAACTCCTTGAGGTCGCTGTAGCCGGTGGTGGCCATCGCCCGGCGCAGCGCGCCGAAGATGTTCATGGAGCCGTCGGGGTTGTGCGAGGGACCGGTGAGCACCTCCTCCGTGGTGCCCACGGAGCCCAGGTCGACCAGCTTGCCGCGCGGGACGTCCTCGTGGACGGCCTCCATGCCCCAGTGGCGACCACGGCCGGGCGCGTCCGTCGCGCGGGCCAGCGGGGAGCCCATCATCACGGCGTCCGCACCGCAGGCGATGGCCTTCGGCAGGTCGCCCGACCAGCCGACGCCGCCGTCGGCGATGACGTGGACGTACCGGCCGCCGGACTCGTCCATGTAGTCACGGCGTGCCCCGGCGACGTCCGCGACCGCGGTCGCCATCGGGACCTGGATGCCGAAGACGTTGCGCGTGGTGTGCGCGGCGCCGCCGCCGAAACCGACCAGGACACCGGCCGCGCCGGTCCGCATCAGGTGCAGGGCGGCGGTGTACGTGGCGCAGCCGCCGACGATGACCGGGACGTCCAGCTCGTAGATGAACTGCTTCAGGTTGAGCGGCTCGGCGGCACCCGAGACGTGCTCGGCGGAGACCGTCGTACCGCGGATGACGAAGATGTCCACACCCGCGTCGACGACGGCCTTCGAGAACTGGGCGGTGCGCTGCGGCGAGAGCGCGGCGGCGGTGACGACACCGGAGTCGCGCACCTCCTTGATGCGCCGGCCGATCAGCTCCTCCTGGATGGGCGCGGAGTAGATCTCCTGGAGCCGCGGCGTGGCGGTCTCGACGGGCATCTCCGCGATCTCGTCGAGGAGCGCCTGCGGGTCCTCGTGCCGGGTCCACAGCCCTTCCAGGTTGAGGACACCGAGGCCGCCCAGCTCACCGATGCGGATGGCGGTCTGCGGGGAGACCACCGAGTCCATCGGCGCGGCCAGGAAGGGCAGCTCGAAACGGTAGGCGTCGATCTGCCAGGCGATCGAGACCTCCTTCGGGTCACGGGTGCGCCGGCTCGGCACTACGGCGATGTCGTCGAACGCGTATGCGCGCCGACCGCGCTTGCCGCGCCCGATCTCGATCTCAGTCACGATGATGTGGCCTTTCCTCTACGTCTGCGCTGACCAGTATCCCCGACACACACGTGAGGGGCGGTCCCGGGAACCCCGGTCCGCCCCTCACCTGCGCTGATGCCTTACTTCCTGCTGTAGTTCGGCGCTTCGACCGTCATCTGGATGTCGTGCGGGTGGCTCTCCTTGAGACCGGCCGACGTGATCCGGACGAAGCGGCCGTTCGCCTGGAGCTCCGGAACGGTCCTGCCGCCGACGTAGAACATCGACTGGCGCAGCCCACCGGTGAGCTGGTGGACCACCGCGGACAGCGGGCCGCGGTAGGGCACCTGGCCCTCGATGCCCTCGGGGACCAGCTTCTCGTCGGAGGCGACGCCCTCCTGGAAGTAGCGGTCCTTGGAGTACGAGCGCTGGTCGCCACGGGTCTGCATCGCTGCGAGCGAACCCATGCCGCGGTACGACTTGAACTGCTTCCCGTTGATGAAGAGCAGCTCGCCCGGGGACTCCTCGCAACCCGCGAGCAGCGAGCCGAGCATCACGGTGTCCGCGCCGGCCACGAGGGCCTTGGCGATGTCACCGGAGTACTGCAGACCGCCGTCGCCGATGACCGGGACGCCGGCCGCCTTCGCCGCGAGCGACGCCTCGTAGATCGCGGTGACCTGCGGGACGCCGATGCCGGCGACCACGCGCGTGGTGCAGATGGAACCGGGGCCGACGCCGACCTTGATGCCGTCGACACCGGCGTCGATGAGCGCCTGGGCGCCGTCACGGGTGGCGATGTTGCCTCCGATGACGTCGACACCGGAGGCGTTCGACTTGATCTTGGCGACCATGTCGCCGACGAGCCGGGAGTGACCGTGGGCGGTGTCGACGACGATGAAGTCGACGCCGGCCTCGACCAGCGCCTGGGCGCGCTCGAGGGCGTCGCCCGCGACACCGACCGCGGCGCCGACGATCAGCCGGCCACCCTTGTCCTTCGCGGCGTTCGGGTACTGCTCGGCCTTGACGAAGTCCTTGACCGTGATGAGGCCCTTGAGGATCCCGGCGTCGTCGACGAGCGGCAGCTTCTCGATCTTGTGGCGGCGCAGCAGCTCCATGGCGTCGACGCCGGAGATGCCGACCTTGCCCGTCACGAGCGGCATCGGCGTCATGACCTCGCGCACCTGGCGGGCGCGGTCCGACTCGAAGGCCATGTCGCGGTTGGTGACGATGCCGAGCAGCCTGCCCGCCGCGTCGGTGACGGGCACACCGCTGATGCGGAACTTCGCGCAGAGCTCGTCGGCCTCGCGAAGGGTCGCGTCCGGGTGCACCGTGATCGGGTCGGTGACCATCCCGGACTCGGAACGCTTCACCAGGTCGACCTGGTTCGCCTGGTCGGCGATGGAGAGATTGCGGTGGAGGACACCCGCGCCGCCCTGCCGGGCCATGGCGATGGCCATGCGCGCCTCGGTGACCTTGTCCATCGCCGCCGAGAGCAGCGGGATGTTCACCCGCACGTTCTTCGAGATGTGCGAGGCGGTATCGATCTGATCGGGCGCCATGTCGGACGCGCCGGGCAGCAGCAGCACGTCGTCGTATGTCAGCCCGAGCGTCGCGAATTTCTCGGGCACTCCGTCGACGTTTGCAGTCATGACACCTTCCCCAAATGGCCTTGATCGGTGCGGATGTCCATGCTAACGGCCTCGCGGGGTGTCTCATTCCACGAGCAAGATCACACCGAGGTTCTGTGGCTTCCCACAACCCGGAGGGGAGACGCCGGAACCGGGCCTACTGGCCGGCGAGCGCGCGTAGCCTGCTCAGCGCGCGGTGCTGCGCGACCCGGACCGCCCCCGGGGACATCCCGAGCATCTGGCCGGTCTCCTCCGCGGTCAGTCCGACCGCGACCCGGAGGACCAGCAATTCCCGCTGATTCTCCGGAAGATTGGCGAGGAGTTTCTTGGCCCAGGCCGCGTCGCTGCTGAGCAGGGCGCGTTCCTCCGGTCCCAGCGAGTCGTCGGGCCGCTCGGGCATCTCGTCGGAGGGCACGGCAGTCGATCCGGGGTGCCGCATCGCGGCGCGCTGGAGGTCGGCGACCTTGTGTCCCGCGATGGCGAAGACGAAGGCCTCGAAGGGTCTGCCGGTGTCCTTGTACCGGGGCAGCGCCATCAGGACCGCGACGCAGACCTCCTGAGCGAGATCCTCGACGAAGTGACGGGCATCACCGGGAAGTCTGTTCAGCCGGGACCTGCAGTAGCGCAGGGCGAGAGGGTGGACGTGGGCCAGCAGGTCATGCGTGGCCTGCGCGTCGCCGTCGACAGCACGGTGCACCAGAGCACCGATCACCGTCGTCCCGTCCTCACGCATCGGACCATGGTGCCTTGACACCGTCCGATCCGATGCATCGCGTCCCGAGTTGTGCACCGAAGCGTTATCAGCGTCCCGCGTCGGGGCGTCGCCGACGTCGTGGACCGCCGCCCTGTCGGCGGGCGGTTCGACACCTCCGGCGGACCCTTCGGCGCGGTCGCCCCGCGCGTCGGTCTGTGCGTCGTCGGCGCTGCGAGCGGGTGCTCCAGCGTTTTGAGCGGGTGCGCCGGATGTCATGTCCTGCGCCCTCCCCTTCCGCTCGACCGAATGTCCCCCGCGGGGGCTCCCCACTCAAGGATGCGGCATCGGCCGGGAAGCGTCACATACCGCGGGGTGGGGGGCCCGGCCGCGGGTCCGCCGCCACCGCCCCGTCCGCCGGCGCGCGGACGGGATCACACGGCCGGCGGCCGCGCGACGGGATCAGCGGACCAGGCCCCAGCGGAAGCCGAGCGCGACGGCGTGCGCCCGGTCCGAGGCCCCGAGCTTCTTGAACAGACGCCTCGCGTGCGTCTTCACCGTGTCCTCCGAGAGGAAGAGCTCACGCCCGATCTCGGCGTTGGACCGGCCGTGGCTCATGCCCTCCAGCACCTGGATCTCACGCGCGGTGAGCGTCGGCGCGGCACCCATCTCGGCGGACCGCAGCCGACGCGGGGCGAGCCGCCACGTCGGATCGGCCAGCGCCTGGGTGACGGTCGCGCGCAGCTCGGCACGGGAGGCGTCCTTGTGCAGATATCCGCGGGCACCGGCGGCGACCGCGAGCGCGACACCGTCCAGGTCCTCCGCGACGGTCAGCATGATGATCCGGGCACCGGGGTCGGCCGAGAGCAGTCGCCGGACCGTCTCCACACCCCCCAGACCGGGCATGCGTACGTCCATCAGAATCAGATCCGAACGATCGGCCCCCCAGCGGCGGAGGACCTCCTCGCCGTTGGCCGCCGTCGTCACACGCTCGACGCCGGGCACGGTCGCAACCGCGCGGCGGAGCGCTTCTCGGGCAAGCGGGGAGTCGTCGCAGACGAGGACGGATGTCATGACCGTCCTCCGCAGCTGATGCGCGTCACCTTGAGCCTCCAGGCTGATACAAGTCGTCACCTGAGCGGTCGACCCCCTCGGACATCTGCCCGAGCTCGTTCTGCGTCAACCGCTTCCCCTTCATCAACGACGGTCACTCGAAAGAGTTACGGCCCGAAGCATCGGGTTCGGCACTGTGCGTAAGGGGCCGTGCACAGAGAAGAGTGACGTCGGTTCAGGCACCCCTCGATCACTCCCCCACCCGTCGATCTGCCCCATTTAGGCGGGTTTTCTTCCCTTTTGCTGGCGTCTGAGGCTAGATTCGCAAGAAGTCATATTTACATCTACTAACACCGTAGATGTACGGTCGGGACTCAGGTCACCGACAAGCACCAACGGTCGAGGATGCCGATTCCGACTCAGCAAGGTTTCGAGGGGACACGCAATGGCAGATTTCTCCCGCCTTCCAGGACCCAACGCGGATCTGTGGGACTGGCAGCTGCTGGCCGCCTGCCGCGGGGTCGACAGTTCGCTCTTCTTCCACCCCGAAGGGGAACGCGGAGCGGCCCGGAGCGCCCGCGAGGCCTCGGCGAAAGAGGTCTGCATGCGCTGCCCGGTACGCGCCGAGTGCGCGGCACACGCACTCGCGGTACGGGAGCCCTACGGCGTTTGGGGCGGCCTGACCGAGGACGAGCGCGAGGAGCTCATGGGACGCGCCCGCAACCGGCTGATCTCCGCCCATTCGGCGCCGTCCGAGGGATCGGGCCCCACCTGACACCCTGCGGGCCCAAGCGAACGCAGAAACGTTTCTTCAGGCCCGGTGCACTCCTGCTCGGGCGTGCGCCGGGGACATGGTGGTGCGCCCGTCAGCGCGCGGCTGCCGCGGTCAGCTGGTCCAGGGTGGCCGCCACCGCGGGAACCCGGGCGAGGTCGGGCAGGGTGAGGGCGACGATCTCGCGCTCGACGGCGGGCTCCACCGTCACCGTGCGCGCCCCCTTGGACCGTACGGACTCCAGGGCCAGCTCGGGCAGGAAGGCGATGCCGAGGCCCGCCCCGACCAGGCCGACCACCGCCGGGTAGTCGTCCGTGGCGAAGTCGATCCGGGGGGTGAATCCGGCCTCCTCGCACACCTCGACCAGCTGCCGCCTGCAGCGTGGGCAGCCGGCGATCCACGACTCCTCCGCCAGCTCGCCGATGTCCACCGCACCGGCCCCGGCCAGTCTGTGCCCCTCCGGAACGAGGCCGACCAGCCGGTCCGTGAGCAGCGGGCGCACGACGAGGTCGTCCCATTCACCACCGGTGCTGCCGTACCGGAAGGCGAGGGCGATGTCGACGTCGCCGTCGCGCAGCATCTCCACCGAGCGGGGCGGCTCCGACTCGACGAGCGACACCTGCGTACCGGGGTGCGCGGCACGCAGCGCCGCGAGGGCGCCGGGGACCAGCGTGGAGCTCCCGCTGGGGAAGGAGACGAGCCGGACCCGGCCCGCCCGGAGACCGGCGATCGCGGCGATCTCCTCCTCGGCGGCGGTCAGCCCGGCGAGGATGCCCGAGGCGTGGCGCACCAGCGCCTCACCCGCCTGGGTGAGCCGCATCTCGCGACCCGTACGGATCAGGAGGGGGGTGCCTGCCGAGCTCTCCAGTGCCTTCATCTGCTGGCTGACGGCGGGCTGGGTGCAGCCGAGATCGCGCGCCGCGGCGGAGAACGATCCGCCGGTGGCGACGGCACGCAGGACACGGAGATGACGAGCTTCGATCACGCTCCAACCATAAGCGACGCTTGCATAATCATCTGATAAGTCATGAGCGGCTTTGAGTACCGCGCCGCTAGCGTGTACGGCATGAAGGTGCTCACCGTGAACATCGGCCGCCCCACCCCGTCGTCGCACACCGACTCCGCCACGGGGCTGACCGGAATCGGCAAGCAGCCGGCCGACGCGCCGGTGCGGGTCTCCGATCCCGGGCCCAGGGGCAGCGGCGGCAGCGGGCTCGCCGGGGACGCCGTGTGCGACCTGCGGCACCACGGCGGTACGGACCAGGCGGTGTACGCGTACGCCCGTGAGGAGCTCGACGCCTGGGAGGAGGCGCTCGGCCGGCCTCTGCCCGACGGCGCGTTCGGGGAGAACCTGACGACGTCGGGGGTCGTCGTCAGTCACGCCAGGATCGGGGAGCGCTGGCGGGTCGGCGAGGAAGTGGTCCTGGAGGTCACATCGGGCCGTGTCCCGTGCCGCACCTTCGCCGGACACGTGGGCGAACGCGGCTGGGTGAAGCGGTTCACGCACGAGGCCGCCACGGGCGCGTACCTGCGCGTGATCCGGCCGGGGACGATCTGTTCGGGCGATCCCGTGGAGGTCGTGCACCGCCCCGGCCACGACATCACCGCCGCCCTGGAGTTCAGGGCGACGACGACGGAGCGCACGCTGCTGCCGAGCCTGCTCGCCGCGGGTGACGCGCTGCACGGGGGGACGCTGCGGGCCGTGCGGGCGTACCTGGCCAGGAGCGGCCCCGCCCCCGCCGAGGGCACCCCCGCGTCGTAGCGGCGCGCGGCCCGCGCCCGAGGACGGGCGGTCCCCGCAGCCGCTCCCCGGAACGGCTGCGGGGACGTCGGGCTGGTCGGTGGCCCACTCACTCGGGGCACTACCGTGCCGCTTATGACGACTGCACTGATTACGGGCGCGACGGCGGGAATCGGGGCCGCCTTCGCACGACGGCTCGCGAGTGACGGGCACAACCTGGTACTGGTGGCCCGTGACACGGAGCGGCTGCGGGCCCAGGCCACGGAGCTGCACGACGGGCACGGCATCGAGGCCGAGGTGCTGACGGCCGACCTGTCCACGGACACGGGTATCGCAGCGGTCGAGAAGAGGTTGGCGGACCGTCACAGCCCGGTCGATCTGCTGGTCAACAACGCGGGCTTCGGCAACAAGGGGCGCTATCTCGACGTCTCCGTCGCCGACGAGCTGACGATGCTCAGAGTCCACTGCGAGGCGGTGCTCCGGCTGACCTCGGCAGCCGCGGGGCCCATGCGGGAGCGCGGCCGCGGCGGTGTCGTCAATGTGGCCTCCGTGGCGGCTTTCCTCCCCCGGGGGACGTACGGGGCGTCGAAGGCGTGGGTCGTGCAGTTCACGCAGGGCGCCGCGAAGGACCTGGCGGGTTCGGGTGTACGCCTGATGGCGCTGTGCCCCGGCTTCGTTCGGACCGAGTTCCACCAGCGGGCCGGGATGGGGACGGGCAACATCCCGGACTGGATGTGGCTCGACGCGGACAAGCTGGTGACCGCGGCCCTGGCCGACCTGGCCCGGGGCCGGTCGGTGTCGATCCCGGATCCGCGGTACAAGGCGCTGATGGGCCTGGTGAAACTCACGCCCCGGAACCTGCTCGGCGGGGTGACCACCCGCGCGGGGCGCACGTACGGCCCGAAGTAGCGAGGGACGGCCGTCGTCGCGGGCGACCGTCAGGCGACGCACCGAGGCCCGGTGCCCCCGCGACGGGGGTACCGGGCCTCGGTGGTGGTACGGGGCCGTACTAGTGCGAGTGGCCGTGGCCGCCGTGACCGGCGTCCGCCTCTTCCTCGGCCGGCTTCTCGACGACCAGGGTCTCGGTCGTGAGCAGCAGCGACGCGATGGACGCGGCGTTCTCCAGGGCGGAGCGGGTGACCTTGACCGGGTCGATGACGCCGGCCTTGACCAGGTCGCCGTACTCGCCGGTCGCGGCGTTGAAGCCCTGACCCTTGTCGAGCTCGGAGACCTTGGAGGTGATGACGTAGCCCTCGAGGCCCGCGTTCTCCGCGATCCAGCGGAGCGGCTCGACGGCGGCGCGGCGCACGACCGCGACACCCGTGGCCTCGTCGCCGGTCTTGCCGAGGTTGCCCTCGAGGACCTTGACGGCGTGGACCAGAGCGGAGCCACCACCGGAGACGATGCCCTCCTCGACCGCGGCGCGGGTCGCGGAGATGGCGTCCTCCAGACGGTGCTTCTTCTCCTTGAGCTCCACCTCGGTGGCGGCACCGACACGGATCACGCACACGCCGCCGGCCAGCTTCGCGAGGCGCTCCTGGAGCTTCTCGCGGTCCCAGTCGGAGTCCGTGGACTCGATCTCGGCCTTGATCTGGTTGACGCGGCCCTTGACGTCGGCGGAGTCGCCGCCGCCGTCGACGATGGTCGTGTCGTCCTTGGAGACGGTGACGCGGCGGGCAGTGCCCAGCACGTCCAGACCGGCCTGGTCGAGCTTGAGGCCGACCTCTTCGGCGATGACGGTCGCACCGGTGAGGGTGGCGATGTCGCCGAGCATGGCCTTGCGGCGGTCACCGAAGCCGGGGGCCTTCACCGCGACGGCGTTGAAGGTGCCACGGATCTTGTTGACGACGAGGGTGGAGAGCGCCTCGCCCTCGACGTCCTCGGCGATGATCAGGAGCGGCTTCGATGCGCTGGCCTGGATGACCTTCTCCAGCAGCGGGAGCAGCTCCTGGATGGAGCCGATCTTGCCCTGGTGGATCAGGATGTACGGGTCGTCGAGGACGGCCTCCATACGCTCCTGGTCGGTCACCATGTACGGCGACAGGTATCCCTTGTCGAAGGCCATGCCCTCGGTGAACTCGAGGTCCAGACCGAAGGTGTTGGACTCCTCGACGGTGATGACACCGTCCTTGCCGACCTTGTCCATCGCGTCCGCGATGAGCTCGCCGACCTGCGGGTCCTGCGCGGAGAGCGCGGCGACGGCGGCGATGTCGGCCTTGTCGTCGATCGGGCGGGCGGTCGCGAGGAGCTCCTCGGACACGGCCTTCACGGCGGCGTCGATGCCCTTCTTCAGGGCGGCCGGGGAGGCGCCCGCGGCGACGTTGCGCAGGCCTTCGCGGACGAGGGCCTGGGCGAGCACGGTGGCGGTGGTGGTGCCGTCACCCGCTACGTCGTTGGTCTTGGTCGCCACCTCCTTCACCAGCTGCGCACCGAGGTTCTCGTACGGGTCGTCGAGCTCGACCTCGCGCGCGATGGTGACACCGTCGTTGGTGATGGTGGGGGCGCCGAACTTCTTGTCGATGACGACGTTGCGGCCCTTCGGGCCGATCGTCACCTTCACCGTGTCGGCAAGCTTGTTGACGCCGCGCTCAAGGGCGCGACGGGCGTCCTCGTCGAACTTCAGGATCTTCGCCATGGGCTGAGCTGTCCTCTCAAACGAACTGCGCCCCTCACCGCCCGGCTAGTTATCTCGCAGGGGGCCAGGGGCGCAGAACGGAAGCAAACGTTAAGTGAATTACTTCTCGACGATCGCGAGAACGTCGCGGGCCGAAAGGACGAGGTACTCCTCGCCGTTGTACTTCACCTCGGTGCCGCCGTACTTGCTGTACAGGACGACATCGCCGGCCTTCACGTCGAGCGGAAGGCGCTCGCCGTTCTCGAAGCGGCCCGGGCCCACGGCCAGGACGACGCCCTCCTGGGGCTTCTCCTTGGCGGTGTCCGGAATGACCAGGCCGGAAGCCGTGGTCTGCTCGGCGTCGAGCGGCTGGACCACAATGCGGTCCTCGAGCGGCTTGATCGCAACCTTGGAGCTGGTGGTCGACACGATCCGGTCTCCCCCTTCGGAGATCTCACGGGGTTTAACAGTCTGTGGGGTGGCGACCGGGCCGATCCGTCGTCGCGGGTGCCGGACCTGTCCTGTCGCGCGGTTGTGCTGGCACTCTCCATCGGTGAGTGCCAGCACAGAGACTATGACCGCGATTAGCACTCGGTCAAGCGGAGTGCCAATTCACCACCCTCGCGTGGCGTCGCGGGACCACTCACGCCCGGACAACGCGGGAGACCGCCGCGGCGTTCCGGCGACGCTTTCGCCTGCCCTGCCCCCTGCGCTCACCGGCCCCGGCCCACGTCAGACGTAGTCCTCCAGCCTGGCCACGGCGTAGCCCTTGTCCGTGATCGTCCTCATGACACGGCGGATCATGTCGGCCATGGACCCTTCCCAGTCCTCGCGTCCGCGGAAGTGGGTGAGGACGATGTCGCCGGGGTGCAGGTCCTGGTCCCACTCGCGCCACTCCATGTGGTCGGGGAACGCCTCGGCCGCCCACAGCGGGACCGCCTTGATGCCGCAGGACTTCGCGACGCGCAGGGTGTCGCCGTTGTAGTTGCCGTACGGCGGCCGGAAGAGGGTGGGCCTCTTCCCGAAGTACCTCTCGATCTTGTCCTGCTCGCCGCAGATCTCCCGCCGCTGCTCGGACTTCGAGAGGCCGGGGAGGTAGCGGTGGTTCAGCGTGTGGTTGTTGAGGGTGACACCTCTGGCCTGCATGTCCTTGAAGTAGCCGTAGTCGTCGCTGACCACGTAGTCGCTGAGGAAGGCGCTGTAGGGGATCTTCAGCTCCGTCATCATGCGCAGGAGTTCGGGGTCCTTCTCCGCCCCGTCGTCCATCGTCAGGAAGACGATCCGCTCCTTGGTGGGCACCGTGGTGAAGACCGGGGGGAGCGACTCCCCTCCTTCCACCTCGAAGCCCTCACGGGTGGTGATGTGCGGCTTGCGGGCCGGCGGCGCCGGGGCGACGAGCGGGACCTTCGCCAGGCCCCATCTCTTCGCGGCTGCGACGCGTGCGGCCTCCTGCTTCTTCAGCCGCTCGACGCGGGCCTCCGCCGCTGCGACGGGGCCGGCGGGGGCAGCGGCGGGCCCCTGACGGCCGAGGTCGGCGACCCCTGCGCGGCTGGCGGCACCGTCGTCGGCAGCCCCGACGCACCCTGAGGCGAGCGCGGCGACCAGCAGGGCGGCCAGGACCGAACCGGAAGACCTGTACCGCTTCATGGCAGATTTTTCTTTTTGTCGTACAAGTTGCATGGCGCCGCATCCTGCCAGCCGGCCCCCGGCCGCCCCGGGCGACACAGCCGGGGGGCCCGCCGGGTCCCCCGGCTGGCTCACAATGGACCGTGTGAACGCCCTTCCCCCCGCCGACCAGGCCGACCCGCTCGCCTCCTTCGCCGCCCTGCGCACTCCGCAGGGCGCGGCCCTCCTGGAGGAGCTCCGCGACCACGACCCCGCCCGGGAACTGGCGACGGCGACCCGGCTGCGCCGCACCCATCCCGCCGACCTGGTGTCGGCCGCGCTCGGCCAGGCGCGGCTGCGGCAGCGCGCGGTGGCGAAGTTCGGGGCCCAGGACGCGTTCCGCATGTTCTTCACCCCCCACGGCGTGGAGCAGGCCACCCGGACCTCCGTCGCCTCCTACCGCGCCGAGCGGTTCGCCGAGCGGGGCGTGCGGAGCGTGGCCGACCTGTGCTGCGGCATCGGGGGCGACGCGATCGCCATGGCCCGCGCGGGCATCGCGGTCCTGGCCGTGGACCGCGACCCGCTGACGGCCCTGGTCGCCCGCGCCAACGCGGAGGCGCTCGGCATCCAGGACCTCGTCGAGGTGCGGTGCGCCGACGTCACGGAGATCGACACCTCCCCGTACGACGCGGTCTTCGTCGACCCGGCGCGACGCGGCGGCCGCGGCCGGATCTTCGACCCCGAGGCCTACTCACCGCCGCTCTCGTGGGCGACCGGGGCCGCACTGCGGGCGCCCAGGGCCGCGCTGAAGATCGCGCCCGGCGTCCCGCACGAGGCGATCGGGCCGCAGGCCGAGGCCGAGTGGATCTCGGACGGCGGAGACGTGAAGGAGGCCGTGCTCTGGTTCGGCGAGGGATTCACGCCCGGTGCCTTCCGGGCCACGCTGCTCCCCTCCCGCGCGACCCTCGTCGCCGACGCCCCGCTCCCCCCGCCGCCCGTGGGCCGCGTGGGCAGGTACCTGTACGAGCCCGACGGCGCCGTGATCCGCGCGCACCTGGTGGCCGACGTCGTCGAGCGGTGCGGCGGCAGGCTGATCGACGAGACGATCGCGTACGTCACGAGCGACGTGCCGTACGAGTCCGACTGCACCTCGGCGTACGAGATCACCGATCAGCTGCCCTTCAACATGAAGAAGCTGAAGGCGCTGCTGAGGGAACGCCAGGTCGGGGTGCTGACCGTCAAGAAGCGCGGCTCCGCCGTCGAACCGGAGGAACTGCGCCGCAAGATGAAGCTCCAGGGGCCGCACTCGGCCACCGTCTTCCTGACCCGGGTGGCCGGGGCCCCGACCATGCTGGTCGGGCAGCCGGTGAAGCGCCCCTGATCCGTCGCCCGCGGTGGGACGGCTGTGCCGCACGTCTCCACCCACGTCCGCCGGTGGTCAGGTCAGTGGATGCGACGTGCGGCCGGACGCATCATCGATCTCGTCGTGCGCCTTGGTGAGCAGTTTCATCGCGAGTTCGTTGAGCGCGCGGGCACCGGCGATCTCCTCGCCCACCCGCGGCTGCTCCGCGTCGGAGGGATGACGGCTGGCGTATCCGTGGGCCCGTACCTCGGTCCCGTCGCTGAGCCGTACGAGGGCCGCCGCGCGGGTGCGGTGGGTGTCCTCCTCGAATTCCAGCTCGATATGCCATCCGACGGTGGTCTCCATCATGACGGTCACCTCCCGGAAGTTCCTGCTTCCAGGGTGCGCCCGTTCGCCCGCCCGCGCACGGCGTGGCGGGGGGCTCAGGCGTCCCGGAGTGCCTGGATGTCCAGCTTCCGCATCCCCATCATGGCCTTCACCGCGCGCTCGGACTTGGCCTTGTCGGGGTCGGAGAGCACTTCGTGCAGGGCGCGCGGCACGATCTGCCAGGAGAAGCCGTACTTGTCCTTCAGCCATCCGCACATGCTCTCCTCACCGTCCTCGGTGAACGCCGCCCACAGCCTGTCGACCTCGGCCTGGTCCTCGCAGTCCACACTCAGGGAGACGGCCTCGCTGAAGGTGAACTGCGGGCCGCCGTTGAGCCCGATGTACTCCTGGCCGGCGAGCACGAAGTCGACCGTCAGCACCGTGCCCGGCTCCCCGGGGGACGCCTCGGTGTAGTAGGTGATGTCGACGATGCGCGAGTCACCGCCGAAGACGGAGACGTAGAACTCGGCGGCCTCCTGGGCCTTGCCGTCGAACCACAGACAGGGCTTGATCTTCTGCATGGTCTCTCCCTCACACGGTCCGGTGCGTCGCAGGACGCATGCAAGGTAGACCGCCGCCGGACCCGGAACTCATCGGGACACGCGCCCGGCACGTGCGAGCGGGGGCCTGCGGGCTCAGCCGTCCGCCGGGCCGAGGGACTCGAAGCGCCATCGGTGGACCGGGCGGGTGATCAGTCCCGGGTCGGGCTCCGGGAGCTCCGGGAGCTCGTCGTCGTATCCCGCGTCCCACCAGGTCATTACGAGCACCCGGTCCTGCGGAGCACGCAGCAGTTCGCTGCGCAGCGGTTCATGCGCCAGTCCGGCCGCCCTGGCCCGCGCCCACTCCAGCAGCTCCGCGCCCCGTCCCCGCGTGGCGCGGGCCTCCCACATCAGGGCGACGGTCATGAGTAGAGGTTGTCCTTGCTGATCTCGTGCACGTGGTCGTGGTCGTGGCTGTGCGATCCCGGCACATGGGTCTCGGTGACCGGCAGCGAGGAGTCCGCGGACAGCTCCCAGTCGGAGGCGGGGCGGTTGCGGGCGACCATCTCCGCGCCGAGCGCGGCGACCATGGCGCCGTTGTCGGTGCACAGTCCGGGCCTGGGGACCCGCAGCCGGATCCCCGCCTTCTCGCACCGTTCCTCCGCGAGCGCCCGGAGCCGCGAGTTGGCCGCGACGCCGCCGCCGATCATCAGGTGATCGACTCCCTCGTCCTTGCAGGCGCGGACCGCCTTGCGGGTGAGGACGTCGACGACGGCCTCCTGGAAGGAAGCCGCGACGTCCCGTACGGGCACGTCCTCGCCCGCCGCGCGCTTCGCCTCGATCCAGCGCGCCACGGACGTCTTGAGCCCGGAGAAGGAGAAGTCGTACGCGGGGTCGCGCGAGCCGCTCAGACCTCGCGGGAAGGCGATCGCCTTCGGGTCGCCCTCCCTGGCCAGCCGGTCGATGACCGGACCGCCGGGGAAGCCGAGGTCCAGCACGCGGGCGATCTTGTCGAAGGCCTCGCCGGCCGCGTCGTCGATGGTCGCGCCGAGCGGCCGTACGTCGTTGGTGATGTCCGGGGCCAGCAGCAGCGACGAGTGCCCTCCGCTGACCAGCAGGGCCATCGTGGGCTCGGGCAGCGGGCCGTGCTCCAGCTGGTCGACGCAGATGTGCGAGGCCAGGTGGTTCACCCCGTACAGCGGCTTGTTCAGGGCGTACGCGTACGCCTTGGCGGCCGACACGCCGACGAGCAGCGCCCCGGCGAGTCCGGGGCCGGCCGTGACCGCGATGCCGTCGAGGTCACGGGCGCTGATCCCGGCGTCCTTCAGGGCGCGCTCGATGGTGGGGACCATCGACTCCAGGTGGGCGCGGGACGCGATCTCCGGGACGACACCGCCGAAGCGGGCATGGGTGTCGACGCTGGACGCGACGGCGTCGGCGAGGAGGGTGGTCCCGCGCACGATGCCCACGCCGGTCTCGTCGCAGGATGTCTCGATGCCGAGTACGAGCGGTTCGTCAGCCATCAGTCTGTCTCAGTTCCTTGTACGGTCAGGCGCATGACGAGTGCGTCGATGTTCCCCGGCTGGTAGTAGCCACGGCGGAAGCCGATGGGCTCGAAGCCGAAGCGTTCGTAGAGTTTCTGCGCGCGGGTGTTGTCGACGCGGACCTCCAGGAGCACCGCGGTGCACTCCAGGGCGGTGGCGTGCCGGAGCAGGTCGGTCAGCAGCTCGGAGCCGAGGCCGCCGCCCCACTGGCCGCGGCTCACGGCGATCGTCTGGACGTCGGCGAGGTCACCGGCCGACGCGAGGCCCGCGTAGCCGACGATCCGGCCGTCGGGGTCCTCGGCGACGACGTACCGGTGGGTGGCGCGGGGCCCGCGGGTACGGGCGAGCTCCGACCAGAACATGCCGGCCGACCAGGCGTCGTCCGGGAACAGTTCGTATTCGAGCTCCAGGACGGGGGCGATGTCCCACCACCGCATCTCCCGGAGCACAGCGGTCGCGGTGCTCACTTCGGGGTGACCACCTTGTAGTTCTTCGGGACCTGGGCGTCGGGCCTGCGGAGGTAGAGCGGCTGCGGCGGGAGCAGGCCCGACCCGGCGGCCAGGCGCTCGGCGGCGAGCGAGGCGAGCGCACCGGCGGTTACGTGCTCGGGGCTCCGGGCGTCCGGGAACGCCTCCGGGTAGAGCAGGGCGCCGGCGCCGGCCACGGGCAGGCCTGCGAGCCCGTCGGCGATGTCGGCCGGGCGGTCGACCCCGGGCTCACCCACCCGCGTACGGACGTCCGCGTAGCGCGCCCAGTAGACCTCCTTGCGCCGTGCGTCGGTGGCGACGGCGAAGGGGCCTTCGAGCCCGCAGGCGTAGGCGAGGGCGTCGAGCGTGCACACCCCGTGCACCGGAACCGAGAGCGCGGACCCGAACGTCGCGGCGGTCACCAGGCCCACGCGCAGCCCGGTGTAGGGGCCGGGTCCGACGCCGACGGCGATGTCGGTGACGTCGTCCAGGGTCACGCCGGCCTCGGACAGGACCCGGTGGACGGCGGGGAGCAGGAGTTCCCCGTGCCTCCGGGCGTCGACCTGTCCGGTCTCGGCAACGACGGAGGACCCGTCGTGAAGGGCGACGGTGACGGCGGGGGTGGCGGTATCCATGGCGAGCAGCAGCACACGAACAGCCTACGGCGCCGCCGACGCGGTCACGGCAGCCCGTTCGGCGTTCCCGGCCTGCCCTTCCCCTGCTGGTAGCGTCGCCCGGGTACATGCGTGTACGGCCTGAACGCTTGTACGACATGCGACGAACGGCACGCGAAAGGGGACCTCACGGTGGCAAGGGGCAGCTCGGGAATCGTGGCCGGGCTCACCGCCGCGGCGGTGGCCGTGGTCTGTTTCCTCGCCTACCAGGCGTCGGCGAACGCACCCGAATCGGTCGCAGCCCCCTCGGCCGGGGCCTCGGCCGCGCCCCCCTCCACGACGCCCGAGCCCCCGAAGGGGCCGCTCGCGGTCCCTTCGGATTCCGGCACCGGCGCCCGCGTCGTGTACGCGCTGAAGGACCGCCGGGTCTGGATCGTGGACGGCCGGGAGAAGTCGCTGCGGACGTTCACCGTCATGCCGAGTTCCGTCGACCCGCTCCCCGGTGTGTACCAGGTGACCTCGCGCTCCGGAAGCATCAAGGGCTCGGACGGTGTCCTGATCGAGCACGTGGTGCGCTTCGCGGACGTGGACGACGTGTCCATCGGCTTCAGCGCCGCTCAGGACGGTTCGATGAGGGCCCCCGACCCCTCGATGAAGACGGGCGGCGTACGCATGAAGCGGGTCGACGGGAACGCGATGTGGACCTTCGCCACGGTCGGCGCCAAGGTCGTCGTCGTCCCGTAGCCCTGCGGTCCGCTCACTGACCGGATCTACGCCGCATCGCGGTTCTCGGCCGGCCCGTCCTGCTCCTCTCCGTCGCGCGGCGGCGTGGAGACCGCGGTCGCGGCGGCGCAGGAGGCGAGCAGGTCCTTCATCGACACCGCCGAGGCCGACGGCGGCTCCGCCTGCGACGACTGCGGCTGCACTTCACGCTCGGATGCCGGCATGGATGCCTCCTCGGGCCTCGGTGAGAGATCTGGTTAGGTAGACCTAACCCACCCCTGTACCCCATGTGACCACGCAGGAGCGCTCCCGCGCAACATTTTACCGACGCATTGTCGGAAAGGCCTCCGGGCCGGGGCGGTGGCGGCACCGGTCGCCACCGCCACCGCTCTCAGCCTGCCGCCAGCTCCGCGCGCAGCCGCGCCCAGCGCG
This sequence comes from Streptomyces sp. NPDC057428, assembly GCF_042803195.1. Taxonomy (NCBI): domain Bacteria; kingdom Bacillati; phylum Actinomycetota; class Actinomycetes; order Kitasatosporales; family Streptomycetaceae; genus Streptomyces; species Streptomyces sp. NPDC057428. The sequence continues at coordinate 22,461 of NZ_JBHVCT010000042.1, read as the reverse complement.
CGCCGATCCCCACCAGGGTCACCGTGCGGCGCTCGTCGTCCGTGTCGCCGACCGCGCGGTCGATCACCACGCGCAGCCGGTCCTCGGAGAGGTCCTCGACCTTGCCGTCGCCCCACTCCACGACGATCACCGACTCGGGGAGCGACACGTCGAGGTCCAGGTCCTCCATCTCGTCGAGACCGCCGCCCAGCCGGTACGCGTCGACGTGGACCAGGGCGGGCCCGTCGCCCAGCGGCGGATGGACCCGGGCGATCACGAAGGTCGGCGAGGTGACGGCCCCGCGCACGCCGAGGCCCTCGCCGAGACCGCGGGTCAGGGTGGTCTTGCCCGCGCCGAGCTCGCCGGTGAGCATCACCAGGTCGCCCGGGGCCAGCACACCGGCGATCCTGCGGCCGAGATCCTTCATCTCTTCGGGGGACTCGACGGCGAGGGCGAGGGTGACGGTGCCCGGTGCGGCGGTGCCGGTCGCCGGGCCGTTGTGCGCTGCTTCCATGCCGCCCCACGTTAGAGGATCAGCCTGCTTCGGCCGGAACCGCGCCGATCCGTACCAGCAGGTCGGCGAGCCGGTCGGTGACCGTCTCCGGGTGCTCCAGCATCACCAGGTGACCGGCGTCCGGCACGATGACCAGCTCCGCGTCCGGCAGCTGGTCCGCGATGGCCTCGCTGTGCGAACTGGGCGTCACCAGATCCTTGTCGCCGGCCAGGATGAGCACCGGGAGACTGCTGAACGCGGGCAGCGCACCGCTCTTGTCGTGCTCGGTGAACGCCGGGTAGAACTCGGCGACCACGTCGATCGGGGTCGACTCGATGAGCCGCTCCGCGAACCGTGCGACGGCCGGGTCCACGTCCCGCGACCCGAACGAGTAGCGCTTGATGAGCCCCGCGAACAGATCGGCGGTGGCCCGCCTGCCGCGCTCCACGAGCTCGGCCTGCGAGCCGAGCGCCTTCAGCACGCCGGGCAGTACCCGGCGCACCGCGTTCACGCCCGCCACCGGCAGGCCGAAGTTCACCTCGCCGAGCTTTCCGCTCGACGTACCGACGAAGGCCACCGCGGCCACCCGGTCGCGGATCAGCTCCGGGTACCGGTCGGCGAGCGCCATCATCGTCATGCCGCCCATCGAGTGCCCGACCAGCACCAGCGGACCCTCGGGCGCCGCCGCGTCGATGACCGCCTTGAGATCGCGGCCGAGCTGGTCGATGCCCACCGGCACGCCCTCGGCCTGCGCCCGGCCGCGCTCGGAGCGGCCGTGGCTGCGCTGGTCCCAGTGGACGGTACGGACCAGTCCGCGCAGCGCCGCCCGCTGGAAGTGCCAGGAGTCCTGGCCCAGGCAGTAGCCGTGGCTGAAGACGACGGTGACGGCCGCGGGGTCCTTGCGCCCGAAGAGCCTCCGCCGGCGCGACCCGGAGCCCGCGGGGGCACTCGCCCGGCTCGTAGCGCTGTCCGGCTCGGTCTCGTCGACCTCGTAGTACAGCTCGGTGCCGTCGTCGGCGACGGCCCGGCCCGGCTGCCCGCGCAGCGAGCCGTACGGGCCGGAGGCGTCCAGCGCCAGTCGGGCCCTCTTGCGCATGCCCCGGCCCACCGTCAGCCGCTCGACGGCGACGCCCGCGGCCGCGCCCGCCGCGATGACGCCTATCGCCGCCCCGGCCACGCCCGCCATGCGCCAGCCCGCCGCCGCGACGGCCGCCGTCGCCATCACGTCCTCCGCGCTGGTCTCGCTCACCGTGCCGTGCTCCTTCGTCGTTGTCGTCGTCGGACCGGGCCGGGATGTCAGCCCCGGCCGGATTCCTCGTGGAGATGGACCCGGGGTACGCGCGCACCGATGCGCGTGACGATCTCGTACGCGATCGTGTCGGCCGCGACCGCCCAGTCCTCGGCACTCGGCTCACCCCGGTCCCCCGGCCCGAACAGCACCGCTTCCGCACCCGCTTCGAGGGCCGCGCCCTCCAGGTCGACCACGAACTGGTCCATGGCGACACGTCCGGCGATCCTGCGGACGGCACCTGCGACGAGTACGGGGCCCCGGCCGGAGGCGTGGCGGGGGATGCCGTCCGCGTAGCCGACCGGCACCAGGGCGAGGGTCGTCTCGCCCGAGGTCGTGTAGTGGTGGCCGTAGCTGATGCCGTGCCCCGGCGGCACCTGCTTGACCAGGGCGACGGAGGCGGCGAGCGTCATGACGGGGCGCAGCCCGAAGTCGGCCGGAGTGCCCAGCTCGGGGCTTGGCGAGATGCCGTACATCGCGATCCCGGTGCGCACGAGATCGAAGTGCGACTCGGGCACCGTGAGCGTCGCCGGGGAGTTCGCGATGTGGCGCACCTCGGGCGTCACACCCTCCTTCTCCGCGTACGCCACCATGTCCCGGAAGACGTTCAGCTGCGCGGCGATCGACGGGTGCCCCGGCTCGTCGGCGCAGGCGAAGTGCGACCACAGGCCGGTGACCCGCAGAATGCCGGCGGCCTCGGCTGCCCGGGCGGCGGAGACGAGCTCGGGCCAGTCGGCGGGCTGGCAGCCGTTGCGTCCCAGTCCCGTGTCCGCCTTGAGCTGGACCCTTGCCGGGACGCCTGCCCCCGTGGCCGCGGCGACGACCTCGTCGAGCGCCCACATGCCGCTCACCGAGACGTCGATGCCGGCCTCCACCGCCTCGCGCCAGGGGCCGCCCGGCGTCCACAGCCAGCACATCACCCGGCCGCCGATCCCGGCCGCCCGCAAGGCGAGCGCCTCCTGGGGGGTGGCGGTTCCCAGCCACGCGGCACCGGCCTCCTGGGCCGCCCGCGCGCAGGGCACCGCCCCGTGACCGTAGGCGTCGGACTTCACCACGGCCATGAGCTGCGCACCGGAGGCCCGCGCACGCAGCTCGCGCACATTGGCGCGCAGCGCGGCGAGGTCGATCTCGGCACGGGCTCTCAGGGTCGCTGTCTCGTTCATCGCGCCCAGTCTCTCAGAGCCGTACGCCTGTGCCCTCGATCTCCTGTGCCCGGTGAGGCGGTCACCGGTGCCCGAGGGCGTGCTCCAGGTGTTCGACCAGGACCGGGACATGGCTGGTGGCGACGTCCTTCACGGCCGTCACGAAGGTGACCGGGCCGTCTTCTCGGAGCAGGCCGAGCAGCTCGGCGACGGCCTCGGCGTGGGCCGGATCGCCGAGTTCGGTGCGGTAGCGGTCCACGAAGTCGTCGTAGCGGTCCCGGTTGTCGTGGAACCAGGTGCGGAGTTCCCCGGAGGGCGTCGCGTCCTTGGCCCACAGGTCGACGGCCGCGTGTTCCTTGGAGACCCCGCGCGGCCACAGCCGGTCGACGAGCACCCGGGTGCCGTCGCCGCCCTCCGGCGGGTCGTACACCCTGCGTACGCGCACGTCACTGCCCACGGCCGATCACCGTCCCTTCCCGTTCCCCCCGGCCCTGGACAAGCCTGGATCAGGCCCGCACATCCCGCCACGCCGCCGGTACGGCGTCCGCCACGTCCTGCGCCGCGACTGGCGCCCCGTCCGAGGCCCTGCGCGCCGCGAGCCCGTGCAGATAGGCGCCCACGGAGGCGGCGTCGCGGGGCGCGAGGCCCGCTGCCAGGAGCGAACCGGTCAGCCCGGACAGCACGTCCCCGCTGCCCGCCGTGGCCAGCCAGGACGTGCCGGTCGGGTTGATCCGCACGGGTGCGTCCCCCTCGGCGACGAGGGTCGTGGAGCCCTTGAGCAGGACCGTGGCGTCGTAGCGCGCGGCCAGTTCCCGGACGGCGGCGAGCCGTCCGGCCTCGACCTCCTCGCGCTCCACCCCGAGCAGCGCGGCGGCCTCGCCGGCGTGCGGGGTGAGGACGGTGGGTGCTGTTCTGGCGCGAACGGCGCCAATGTCCATCAGCCGCAGCCCGTCCGCGTCGACCAGCACCGGGACGTCCGCGGCGAGCACGTCGGCCACCGCTCCGGCGGCGGACGAGGAGTCCCCGAACCCCGGCCCGACGACCCAGGCCTGGACCCGTCCGGCCTTCGACGGCGGTCCGGGGTGCACCAGGACCTCGGGGAAGCGGGCGATCACCGCGTCCGCGCCCGGGCCGGCGTACCGTACGGCTCCGGCGCCGCCGTGCAGCGCCCCGGCGACCGCGAGCACCGCCGCGCCCGGGTACCGGTCCGACCCTGCGGCCACCCCCACCACCCCGCGCCGGTACTTGTCGCTCTCCGTGTCGGGCAGGGGCAGGAGGGCCGCGACGTCGGCGTACTGGAGGGCTTCCAGGTCAGGCCGCGCGGGCAGCTCCGGGCCCAGGCCGATGTCCACGAGGCGCAGTGCCCCGGCGTGTTCGGCGGCCGGATCGACGAGCAGCCCCGGTTTGTACGCGCCGAAGGTGACCGTCGCGTCCGCCCTCACGGCAGTGCCGAGCACCTGCCCGGTGTCCGCCTCGACCCCGCTCGGCAGGTCCACGGACAGCACGGGTGCGTGCCCGGGGGTGACCGCCCGCACCAGCTCGGCGGCCCCGGGGCGCAGGCCACCGCGTCCGCCGATCCCGGTGATGCCGTCGACGACCAGGTCGACCGGGCCGAAGGGCCCCAGGTCAGGACCGTCGAGGACCTGTCCGCCCGCCGCCAGCAGAGCCGCGAGCCCAGCCCGGTGAACCTTGTCCGGCGCGGTCAGGACGGCCCGTACGCCGGCCCCCCGCCGGGCCAGCCGTGCTCCCGCGTAAAGGGTGTCACCGCCGTTGTCGCCGCTGCCGACGAGGAGCAGCACCCGGGAGCCGTACACCCGGCCGTTGCGTCGCAGGAGGTCGCCGCAGGCCACCGCGAGCCCCGCGGCGGCACGCTTCATGAGCGTGCCCTCCGGGAGCCGCGCCATCAGGGCCTTCTCGGCCGCCCGTACGGTTTCGACGCTGTAGGCATGTCGCATACGCTCAACCCTCCGCGATCACCACGGCCGACGCCACTCCCGCATCGTGGCTGAGCGAGATGTGCCAGCTGCTTACGCCGAGCTCGGCCGCCCGTGCCGCGACGGTCCCCCGCACCTCCAGCCGGGGCCGGCCGCTCTCCTCGACGCACACCTCGGCGTCGGTCCAGAGCAGCCCGCCCGGTGCGCCGAGCGCCTTGGCCAGGGCCTCCTTCGCCGCGAACCTGGCGGCCAGCGAGGCGATGCCCCGCCGTTCCCCGCCGGGCAGCAGCAACTCCCGCCGTACGAAGAGCCGCTCGGCGAGCTGCGGCGTGCGCCCCAGCGCGGCGCCGAACCGCTCGATCTCCGCCACATCGATCCCGACCCCAATGATCACGTGTTCACTCACTCATTCGACTGTCACGGACTTCGCCAGATTGCGCGGCTGGTCCACCTCGTTGCCCCGGGCGGTCGCCAGTTCGCAGGCGAACACCTGCAAGGGCACCGTGGCGACCAGTGGCTGGAGCAGCGTAGGCGTAGCCGGGACACGGATGAGGTGGTCGGCGTACGGCACGACCTCCTCGTCGCCCTCCTCGGCGATGACGACGGTACGGGCGCCCCGGGCCCTGATCTCCTGGATGTTCGACACGATCTTGTCGTGCAGCACGGAACGGCCGCGCGGGGAGGGCACGATCACGACGACCGGCAGCCCTTCGTCGATGAGCGCGATGGGGCCGTGCTTGAGCTCCCCCGCGGCGAAGCCCTCGGCGTGCATGTAGGCCAGCTCCTTCAGTTTCAGGGCGCCTTCCATGGCCACCGGGTAACCCACGTGCCTGCCTACGAACAGCACGGTGTCGTGACCGGCGAGGGAGCGGGCGAGTTCCCGTACGGGCTCCATCGTCGCCAGCACCCGGTCGACGGCGCCGGACATCTCCGAGAGCTGTCGCACGACGGTGCGGATCTCGTCGCCCCACTTGGTGCCGCGCACCTGCCCGAGGTAGAGCGCCACGAGGTAGCAGGCCACGAGCTGCGTGAGGAACGCCTTGGTGGAGGCGACGGCGACCTCGGGTCCCGCGTGCGTGTAGAGGACGGCGTCCGACTCCCTCGGGATGGTCGACCCGTTGGTGTTGCAGATGGCGAGCACCTTCGCGCCCTGTTCACGGGCGTGTCTGACCGCCATCAGGGTGTCCATGGTCTCCCCCGACTGGGAGATCGCGACGACGAGGGTGCGCTGGTCCAGGATCGGGTCGCGGTAGCGGAACTCGCTGGCCAGCTCCGTCTCGCAGGGCAGCCGGGTCCAGTGCTCGATGGCGTACTTGGCGATCATCCCGGCGTGGAAGGCGGTCCCGCAGGCCACGACGACGACCTTGTCGACCTCCCGCAGCGTGCTCGGAGGGATGCGCACCTCGTCGAGGTGGAGCGCGCCCGAGCCGTCGATCCGGCCGAGGAGCGTGTCCGCGACAGCCTTGGGCTGGTCGGCGATCTCCTTGAGCATGAAGGAGGCGTAGCCGCCCTTCTCGGCGGCCGACGCGTCCCAGCCCACGTGGTACTCACGCACCTCGGCGGGCAGTCCGTCGAACCCGGTGACGGCGACCCCCTCCCGGCGCAGCTCGACCACCTGGTCCTGGCCCAGCTCGATCGCCGACCTGGTGTGCGCGATGAAGGCGGCGACGTCGGAGGCCAGGAAGAACTCGCCCTCCCCGACGCCGACCACCAGCGGGGAGTTGCGCCGGGCCCCGACCACGGTGTCGGGCTCGTCCGCGTGCACGGCGACCAGGGTGAAGGCGCCCTCCAGCTGCCGGCACACCTGCCGCATGGCCTCGGCCAGGTCGCCGCCCGACGAGTACGCCTCGGCCAGCAGGTGGGCCACCACCTCGGTGTCGGTCTCGGAGGCGAGCTCGTGACCACGCCCGGCCAACTCCTCACGCAGCGCGGCGAAGTTCTCGATGATCCCGTTGTGCACGACGGCCACCCGGCCCGCGTTGTCCAGGTGGGGGTGGGCGTTGGTGTCGGTGGGCCCGCCGTGCGTGGCCCAACGGGTGTGCCCGATCCCGGTGTTCCCGGCCGGGAGCGGCCGGTCCTTGAGTTCCTTCTCCAGGTTGAGCAGCTTGCCGGCCTTCTTGGCAGCGGCCAGCCCTCCGTCCGCGAGTACGGCGACCCCCGCGGAGTCGTAACCCCGGTATTCCAGCCGCTTCAGTCCCGCGACGACGACATCCTGCGCCGACTGCGCCCCGACGTATCCCACGATTCCGCACATATCGGCACCCTAAGGCTCCTGCCCGCCGCAGCCCGGGTCATGCGTGTGTCGGGTCCGGCCGACTGCTCGAAAGCGCCTGTCGCGCTGCCGGCGCAGGCTGCCGACCCGCGGCTTCTCCCTCACCGCCGCCCGCCACCCGTCTGCGTGCCCACGTGTCCTCGGCCACCGGGTCGGGCAGCTGCTCCTACCCGGCGGGCGCCGACCACAGCCCCCGCGACAAGGACTTCGCAACGGTCACGGCGATGGCCGACGCGCTCCCGGAGAAGCAGGACGCCGTCGGAGGCGGTCCACCCAGCCGTCTTCGCCGAAGCCGCCGCGTCCGGGCCCGGACGGTCGCTACGCTCCGGGCTCTCCCGGGCTCTGCGCGCGGTCACGGGCTGCGCCAAGACGTACGTCGTCCAGTTCGCCGAGGCCGAGGGCTACGCCCATGTGCACTTCCACATCGTGCCGCGCGCCGGGGACCTGCCGTCGGAGTACCGCGGGCCCGGCGTCTTCGGGCTGCTGCGGCCTCCGGAGGGCCGGCGGGTGACGGCCGGGCAGGCGGACGGCATCGCCCTCGCGCTCCGGGCGCGGCTCGGTGGTGCGCAGGGCCGTTCCCGGTGCGGGCCGGGCCCGGGTGGAGGGTGACCCGGAAGGTGACACGGGCGGCCTTCACCGCACCGCCCGGGATCTGCCCCCGCGCCGGCACCTCCGGGAGATCACTCGGCCACGTGACCGACCCCACCCCCAACGGCGTCAGGACTCCCGCGACAATGAGTACGTGATCACTTCGCCCGCACGGAGCCCCCGCCGCGCCGAGCACGCGCCGACGCCCTACGTCGACCTGAGCAGGGCGGAGTGGAGCGCTCTGCGCGACAAGACCCCGCTGCCCCTGAGCGCCGAGGAGGTCGAGAGGCTGAGGGGCCTCGGCGACGTCATCGACCTCGACGAGGTGAGGGACGTCTACCTGCCGCTCTCCCGGCTCCTCAACCTCTACGTCCAGGCGACCTCCGGTCTGCGCGGGGCCCTGAACACCTTTCTGGGTGACGCGGGCAACGGGCACGGGGCGCAGCGCGGGACGCCGTTCGTCATAGGGGTCGCCGGCAGTGTCGCCGTCGGCAAGTCCACCTCCGCCCGCATCCTGCAGGCACTGCTGGCGCGCTGGCCGGAACACCCACGGGTGGAACTCGTGACGACGGACGGCTTCCTGCTCCCGATGAAGGAGCTCCAGGCGCGGGGCCTGATGTCGCGCAAGGGCTTCCCCGAGTCGTACGACCGGCGGGCGCTGACCCGGTTCGTCGCCGACATCAAGGCCGGCAAGGACGAGGTGACGGCTCCCGTCTACTCCCACCTGATCTACGACATCGTGCCGGGCGAGCGGCTCACGGTCCGCCGCCCCGACATCCTGATCGTCGAAGGGCTGAACGTCCTGCAGCCCGCGCTGCCCGGCAAGGACGGCAGGACCAGGGTCGGCCTCGCCGACTACTTCGACTTCAGCGTGTACGTGGACGCGAAGGCCGAGGACATCGAGACCTGGTACCTCAACCGTTTCCGCCGGCTGCGCGAGACGGCGTTCCAGAACCCGTTCTCCTACTTCCGCAAGTACACCCAGGTCTCCGAGGAGGAGGCACTGGACTACGCGCGGACCATGTGGCGGACCATCAACAAGCCCAACCTGCTGGAGAACGTGGCGCCCACCCGCGGCCGTGCCACCCTGGTGCTGCGCAAGGGCCCGGACCACAAGGTCCAGAGGCTTTCGCTGCGCAAGCTCTGACCCCGGAAAGGGTGCCCCCGTGCTGCATCTGCGCCTCACAGTGCCCGGCGGACGCACCGACGAGGTGGTGCGGTTGCTGGAGCGGACCGTTGGCACCGCGCACCTCGCGGTGCTGACAGGAGCCGCGCGCAGCCCGGCCGGCGATGTGGTCCTGTGCGATGTCGCGCGGGAGGCCGGCGACGAACTGATCGGCGAGCTGCGCACGTTGGGCATCGACAAGTCCGGCTCGATCACCGTCGAGAACATAGACCTGACGCTGTCCGAGCACGCCGACGAGGCGGAGCGGGCGGCGCCGGGCGAGGGCTCGGACGCGGTGCTTTGGGAAGAGCTCAGCGAGGTGACCCACGAGGAGTCGACCTTCAGCGCGACCTACGTCGCCTTCCTCTCCCTGGCCACGATGCTCGCCGCCTGCGGAGTGGTCCTGGACAGCGCGGTCCTCGTCGTCGGGGCGATGGCGGTGGGACCGGAGTTCGGCCCGCTGGCCGGCATCTCGACGGCTCTCGTGCAGCGGGCCCCCAGGCTCGCCCTACGGTCGCTGTGGGCGCTGATCGGCGGCTTCGCCGTGGCGATGGTGCTCACGGCGGGATTCGCGTGGCTGATGGACGCGCTCGGGCTGTTCAGCCTGGACATGGTCAGCGCGAAGAGGCCCAACACGGGCTTCATCTGGCACCCGGACTGGACGTCCTTCGTGGTCGCGCTCCTCGCGGGGACCGCCGGCACACTCTCGCTGACCTCGGCGAAGTCCGGGGCGCTGATCGGGGTGGCGATCTCGGTGACGACGGTTCCGGCGGCCGCCAACGCCGCCGTCGCGTTCAGCTACCAGGACCTCGCACAGACCTGGGGGTCGACCGTTCAACTGCTGGCCAACCTCGGCGGCATCGTGCTCGCGGGCACGTGCACGCTGCTGGTCCAGCGGGCGCTGTGGGCCGCGCACCGCCGGACGGACCCGGCCGTGAAGCCGGGTCCGTCCAGGAGTTGAGGGCGCGTCAGCCGAGCGCGGACTTCACGGCGTCGGCCAGCCGGCCCGCCACCGCGCGAGCCTGCTCCAGGTCGGCGGCCTCGACCATGACCCGTACGAGCGGCTCGGTGCCCGACTTGCGCAGGAGCACCCTGCCCGTGTCGCCCAGCTCGCGCTCCGCCTCGGTGACCGCGGCGGCGAGCTCGGCCGAGGTGTCCACGCGGGACTTGTCGACGTCCGGCACGTTGACCAGGACCTGCGGGAGGCGCTGCATCACGCCGGCCAGGTCGGCGAGCGTGCGCCCGGTCGCGGCGACCCTGGCCGCGAGCATCAGACCGGTCAGTGTGCCGTCGCCCGTGGTGGCGTGGTCCAGGACGATGACGTGTCCGGACTGCTCGCCGCCCAGCGCGAAGCCCTCGGCCTTCATCGACTCCAGGACGTAGCGGTCACCGACGGCCGTCTGGACGAGCTGGATGCCCTCGCGCTCCATGGCCATCTTGAAGCCGAGGTTCGACATGACCGTGCCGACGACGGTGTCCTTGCGCAGGTGCCCGGACTCACGCATGGCGAGGGCGAGCACGGCCAGGATCTGGTCGCCGTCGACCTCCTCGCCCGCGGCGTCCACGGCCAGGCAGCGGTCGGCGTCACCGTCGTGCGCGATGCCGAGGTCCGCGCGGTGCTCGACGACGGCCCTCCGCAGCAGCGACAGGTGCGTGGAGCCACAGCCCTCGTTGATGTTGAGGCCGTCGGGCTCGGCGCCGATGGTGACGACCTCGGCACCGGCCCGGGCGAAGGCCTCGGGCGAGACACGGGCGGCGGCGCCGTGGGCCTCGTCGAGGACGACCTTCAGCCCGTCGAGCCTGTTCGGGAGGACACCGATCAGGTGGGCGACGTAGCGGTCGAAGCCCTCCGCGTAGTCGGTGACCCGGCCCACGCCCGCACCGGTCGGGCGGGTCCAGGGCTCACCGGTGCGGTGCTGCTCGTAGACCGTCTCGATGCGGTCCTCCAGCTCGTCGGCGAGCTTGTGACCTCCGCGGGCGAAGAACTTGATGCCGTTGTCCGGCATGGCGTTGTGACTCGCGGAGAGCATGACACCGATGTCGGCCCCCAGGGAGCCGGTGAGGTACGCCACGGCGGGGGTGGGCAGCACGCCGACCCGCAGCACGTCCACGCCCGCGCTGGCCAGGCCCGCCACGACGGCGGCCTCCAGGAACTCTCCGGACGCGCGGGGGTCCCGCCCCACCACTGCGGTCGGCCGGTGCCCCTCGAAGGTTCCCGCCTCGGCCAGTACGTGCGCCGCCGCGACCGAGAGCCCGAGCGCGAGCTCGGCTGTCAGATCCGCGTTGGCGACACCGCGCACGCCGTCCGTGCCGAAGAGTCGTCCCACTGGTGTCCTCCGAAGGTGCTCCGAAACCACAAAACCAAAGCAAAGAAAACAGGGCAAAGCCAGACACGACACAGCAAAGCAGAGCGCAGCCGGTGCCAGCAGCCCGATAAACGTTCAAGCGTCTAAAGCCGTTATACGCCCGCGAGGGCTGATAAACGAACGCCCCGGCGGCACAGGTGTGCCGCCGGGGCGAACGTGTAAAGCAGACGAGCAGGCGATTTAGCGCTTGCTGTACTGCGGAGCCTTACGGGCCTTCTTGAGACCGGCCTTCTTGCGCTCGACCGCACGGTCGTCGCGGGAGAGGAAGCCGGCCTTCTTCAGCGCGGCGCGGTTGTTGTCCACGTCCGCCTCGTTCAGCGCGCGGGCCACACCGAGGCGCAGGGCGCCGGCCTGACCCGAGACGCCGCCACCCGAGATGCGGGCGATGACGTCGTAACGGCCGTCGAGCTCGAGCACCTTGAAGGGCTCGTTGACTTCCTGCTGGTGCACCTTGTTGGGGAAGTAGTCCTCAAGGGTGCGACCGTTGATCTTCCACTTGCCGGTGCCCGGAACGATCCGGACGCGGGCGATGGCGTTCTTGCGACGGCCAAGGCCGGCCGCGGGCTGCGGGTCGCCGAAGCGGCCTGCGAGCGACTCGGAGGTGTACTCACCCTCGACGGGGACCTCCGACTCGAAGGTGGTCACCTCGGCGAAGGTCTCTTCGCCCTCGGTGCCCGCCGCGTCGTCGGCGGTCGTCTCAACAGTGGTCTCGGCCACGATTCTCCTCAGATCTTTCTTTACGTCTTTGGGGGGAGGCCGGAACTACTGCGCGACCTGGGTGATCTCGAACGGGACCGGCTGCTGCGCAGCGTGCGGGTGCTGGTCGCCCGCGTAGACCTTCAGCTTCGAGATCATCTGGCGGCCCAGGGTGTTCTTGGGGATCATGCCCTTGATGGCCTTCTCGATGGCCTTCTCCGGGTTCTTGGCGAGAAGCTCGTCGTAACGCACGGAGCGCAGACCGCCCGGGAAGCCGGAGTGGCGGTACGCCATCTTCTGAGTCTTCTTGTTGCCGGAGAGGTGGACCTTCTCGGCGTTGATGATGATGACGAAGTCGCCCATGTCCATGTGGGGGGCGTAGATCGCCTTGTGCTTGCCTCGGAGGAGGTTCGCAGCCGTGGTGGCCAGACGGCCCAGGACGATGTCCTCGGCGTCGATGATGTGCCACTGGCGAGTGACATCGCCGGGCTTGGGGCTGTACGTACGCACTTCGTAGCCTTCGCTTCTTCAGTGGATGAGGTCCAGACACATGGCACCTCTGAAGCGACCATGCAGCTGGGGCTCACAGTGCCGGGAACGGTGCCCGTATGCGAGCCACTGGTAACTGCTCCAGAGAACCTACGTATGGGCCCTTCGCGTGAGAACGACGAAGCCGATACGCATAACAACGCCCGACGATACCCGCCCCGCCCCGGACGGGTCAAAACGCGCCGTCCCTACCGCTTCCGCTCGACCCTGCGCTCGTCCCAGACCGGCTCCGTGGACTCCCGCACCACCCCGTCCGAGCCGAAGACCAGGAAACGGTCGAACGACTTCGCGAACCAGCGGTCGTGCGTGACGGCCATCACCGTCCCGTCGTACACCTCCAGCCCGTCCTGAAGGGCCTCGGCCGACTCCAGGTCGAGGTTGTCCGTCGGCTCGTCCAGCAGCAGCGCGGTCGTGCCGGCCAGTTCGAGGAGCAGGATCTGGAAACGCGCCTGCTGACCGCCGGACAGCCTCTCGAAGGCCTGGTCCCCCTGCCGCTCCAGCTCGTACCGCCGCAGCACGGACATCGCACCGCCGCGGTCCTTGGCGTGCTCCGTCCACAGGATCTCGACCAGCGTCTTGCCCAGCAGCTCCGGGTGGGCGTGCGTCTGGGCGAAGTGTCCGGGCACGACCCGCGCCCCGAGCTTCCACTCCCCGGTGTGCGCCACGGGCTCCCCTGCCAGCAGCCGCAGGAAGTGCGACTTCCCCGACCCGTTGGAACCGAGCACGGCGACCCGCTCGCCGTAGTAGATCTCCAGGTCGAACGGCTTCATCAGACCGGTGAGCTCCAGAGCGGTGCAGGTGACCGCGCGCACCCCGGTGCGCCCGCCCCGCAGCCGCATCCTGATGTCCTGCTCACGCGGCGGCTCCGGCGGCGGGCCGGCCTCCTCGAACTTCTTGAAGCGGGTCTGCATCGCGTGGTAGCGGTTCGCCATGTCGGGGCTGTTCGCCGCCTGCTGCCGCATCCGCAGAACGAGCGCCTTCAGCCGGGCGTGCTCCTCCTCCCAGCGGCGCAGGAGCTCCTCGAAGCGCGCGAACCGTTCCTTGCGGGCCTGGTGGTACGTGCCGAACCCGCCGCCGTGCACCCACACGTCCGAGCCTGCCGCACTGGGCTCCACGCTCACGATCTTCTCGGCCGCCCTGGAGAGCAGCTCCCGGTCGTGGGACACGAAGAGCACCGTCTTACGCGTCTCCTTGAGCTTCTCCTCCAGCCACCGCTTCCCGGGCACGTCCAGATAGTTGTCCGGCTCGTCCAGGAGCAGCACCTCGTCGGGGCCCCGCAGCAGCGCTTCCAGGACCAAGCGCTTCTGCTCGCCTCCGCTGAGCGTGCGCACCTCACGCCACTGCGCCTTCTCGTACGGGACACCGAGCGCGGCCGTGGTGCACATGTCCCACAGCGTCTCGGCCTCGTACCCGCGCGCCTCGGACCAGTCGCTGAGCGCCTGCGCGTACGCCATCTGCGCCGCCTCGTCGTCCACGGTGAGAATCCGCTCCTCCGCCACGTCGACGGCCTTCGCCGCCTCCCTGATCCGCGGCTGGGCCACGGACACCAGGAGGTCGCGGACGGTGCGCTCGTCCCGCACGGAGCCGACGAACTGGGCCATCACGCCGAGCCCGCCGCTCACCGAGACCGAGCCGCCGTGCGGCTGGAGCTCCCCGGCGAGCAGCCGCAGGAGCGTCGTCTTGCCGGCCCCGTTCGCTCCGACCAGGGCGACGACGGCCCCGTCCGCCACCCGGAACGAGGCGTCTCCCAGCAGCACCCGCCCGTCCGGTAGGTAGTACTCCAGGTGGCCCGCTTCAAGATGTCCCATGTGCATCATTGTCACGGCCCGAGAACCGTTGGCCCAACCGGATTAAGCGCGGTCTAGGATTCGCCGCATGAGCTTTGGGCAAGGGGGGCCCTCCTGGGGGCCGGGAGACAGCGGTACTCCGGACTGGGCGGCGCTGGCCGAGGCGTCCGCGGCGCGCGGCAGGCGCAGGAAGTGGCTGCTGATCGGCGGTGGCGCACTGGCCACCGCGGCGGTCGCCGCGATCGTGGCCACGGCCATCACGACCAGCGGCAAGGGTGGCGCCTCCGGGTCGGACAAGAACGCGAGCGAGCTGCCGGCCCCCGTCGACCTGCCCTCCGAGAGCTCCGCGCCTCAGCCGTCCTTCTCCTCGGTGGCCCCGCCGCCCCCGCCGGACCCGAAGGACTTCATAGCCGACGAGAAGAAGGACAAGGCGCCCGTCACCGTCGACGCCTTCTTCCCCGGCAGGAAGCTGACCATGGGCGACCGCGTCTACGCCAAGGGAGCGACCGCCCGGACGACGAGCTGCGCGGCCACGACCCAGGGCGCCCTCGGCTCGATCCTCACCACGAACGGATGCGACCAGGTCATCCGCGCCACGTACAGCAGGAGCGGGGTCGCGGTCACCGTCGGGGTCGCCGTCTTCGGCACCGAGGCGGAGGCCGGGAAGGCGGCCCGGCAGGCGTCCGGCGGCCTGGCATCCCTCAGCGGCTCGGGGGTCCCCACCTTCTGCCGTGGCGGATCGGTCTGCCGGCGCACCGCCAACTCCTACGGCCGCTACGCGTACTTCACGGTCGGCGGCTTGACCAGCGGGAAGAACGTCACCACGGCGGACAGGAACGTGTACGCGGTCGGCGACGACCTGACCGACTTCACCTTCCGCCAGATCCTCCACCGCGGCGAGGTCCAGGCGTCGTCGGCCGCGGGCGCGCCGGTCACCTGACCGGTCGACCCCACGCACCAGTCCTGTCCCGTCCCGCCACCGAGGACCCTCCGCCTTGCGTCTGACCGCCCTCTTCACACTCCCGCGCGTCCTGCGCCACAGCGACGCCATAGGCGCCGACCTCCCCCCGGACGAGGCGGTGGTGCTCGAGGCACCCGACCCCTCGCTACGGGAGGCGCTCGCGGCGGCGGCGACCGGTGACCACCGCCCGGCCTCGGCGCTGCTCGCCGCCACCCGTGAGCACGCCCAGTGGGAGCGCAGGGACGACTGCGTCTGGCGGCTGGCACGGGCCTCGCTGCACCACCCCGGCTGGCTGGACAGCTGGCTGGAGGAGTCACCGGAGGACCCCGACGCCGTACTGGTCAAGGCGGACCAGTACGTGGACCAGGCGTGGCAGATCCGGACGGGCGCCAGGGCCAAGCACGTGGAGGCCGATCAGTTCCGCGCGTTCCACGCGGTGCTGCGGGACGCCGTACCGGTGATCTCGGCCGCCGCCGAACTCAACCCCGACGACCCGGTCCCCTGGCGTATCGCGCTGACACAGGCCCGGGGCATCCAGGCTCCGCGCGAGGTCTTCGACTCCTATCTGGCCGAGGCCACCGCACGCGACCCGCACCACGAGGGCTGTCATGTTCAGGCCCTCCAATACCTCTGCGACAAGTGGTACGGCTCTCACGAGGAGATGTTCGACTTCGCCGAGCGTGCCGCCGGCCAGGCGCCGCCCGGTTCCCGGCTGCACGCGCTGCCGCTGCAGGCCGTGGTGGAGTACCTGATCGCCGACGAGGAACCGCGCGACCCCGATCCGTACGCATCGCGCACCGAGGCAGCCGTGACCCGCGCCCAGGCGCTGTCGGAGAGCTACGCGCCCGGTGACCGGGAGGCGGCCGGCTTCCGCAACCACCTCGCCCTGGTCCTGTGGTCGATGAGCCGCTACGAGGAGGCCCTCACCGCCTTCCGCGGCATAGGGGTGCACGCCACCACCTTCCCGTGGACCTATTTCGGCGACGCGCGCGAAGAGTTCCTGGAAGCCCGCTCCGACACCCGGATCGAGCTGGCGATGAAGGTCCCCTTCTTCCGCAGATCTCCCGGCCCCCCGGCGACCGGCACACCCGACTGGGAGCGCGAACTCGCGCCACGCTCGGTCGCCATCGCCTCCACCGGCCCCACCGAGGTCGCCCAGGCGGCCCTGATCTGCGGCCACACCCTGCGTACGGCCCCGGCCGGCAGCCGGCACACGTACGTCGAGATCGTCCCGGACCCGGTGCGTGGCAAGCGGGCCGGGCTGCTCCCCCACGACCCGCTCACCTCGGCGGCCGACAACTTCACGACCGCCGAGGAATGGCCCGCCCTGGTCCTGCACCGCACCCCCGAACGCAGCAGCTTCACACTCCTGCACCGGGGCCGGAAGGTGGCGGAGCACGCCTGGGAGACCGCCGCGCCCGCCGCCGACCACGCCGAGGCGAGCGCGACGGCCGCCACGCTCGCCCGCGTCTACGGACTGACGGACCCGCGCCCCCTCGCCCACGTCCTGCGGGCCACCGGCGACCCCGCCCGCCACCAGGGCGAGCTCGCCGCCGCCCTGGGCCTCCCTCCACTGCCACCGGGCTACGGCGGTGAGCTGGAGGTTCTCGCCACGCTGCCGGGTGCCCGGGTGCTGGCCCGCCGGGGAATCCTCGCCGGGATGCGGGACACCATGGCCACGAAGGACGGCGTGCACCCGGAGGCACCCGTCCCGGACGAGCCGCACCCGACGGGCTGGTGGGTGCTGCGCACGGCGGCGCTGCTGTTCTTCACGGCCGCCGCGGTCTACGCCTGGTGGACTCCGGACATCGGATGGTTCCGCTCCACCGTGTCCAGCGCCGTCGCGGTGTACTTCACGGCCAAGCTGATCCGTGCCCTGCGCCGCAGGCCGGTCAGCAGCAGCCGGCCCCCGGCAGCGTCCTGACGTTCCGGGCCTCCAGGGCCCGCGCCGCCAGCTGTCCGTCCGCCGGGTACGCCACCTCCTCAAGCGTCAGCCCGTGCGGCCGGACGACGTGCACGGCGGGGTCCCGGACCTTCGCCGCCAGCACCTCGGCCGGCCACCCCGCGGGCCGGCGCCCGTCCCCCACGAAGAGGGCGGCGCCGATGAGCGCCCGCACCATGTTGTGGCAGAAGGCGTCGGCCTGCACCGTCGCGGTCAGCACACCCGACTCCGCGTCACGCACCCAGTGCAGCTTCTGCAGCGTGCGGATGGTCGTGGCACCCTCGCGCTTCTTGCAGTACGCCGCGAAGTCGTGCTCACCCACCATCAGGCCGGCCGCCTCGTTCATCGCGTCCAGGTCCAACGGCCGGTCGTGCCAAAGGACATGGCCGCGTGTGAGCGGGTCCACCCCGCCGGCCCTGTCCCCCACCCGGTAGGCGTAGCGGCGCCACAGCGCGGAGAAGCGGGCGTTGAAACCGGCGGGGGCCTCGACAGCCCTCCAGATCCGCACGTCCAGGGGCAGCCGCCCCGCCATGCGGCGCAGCAGCTTCTCCCGGTGCTCCTCCCACACCGGCGCGGGGAGATCGACGTGGGCCACCTGGCCGCGCGCGTGCACCCCTGCGTCCGTGCGCCCGGCGACCGTCAGGTCGTACGTCACCGACGACCGCGTCACGGTGCGCAGGGCGTCCTCGATCTCTTCCTGCACGGTGCGCCTGCTGGTCTGCTTCGCCCAGCCGGAGAAGTCCTTCCCGTCGTACGAAAGGTCCAGCCGTACCCGTACGTAACCGGGCTCTGCCTCGTCACTCACCTGCGCATCCTCTCAGAACAGAACGGGCCCGCACCGCCCCGAAGGGTGGTGCGGGCCCGAACCGGGGTCTCAGGGCGCTCAGGCGTCCTTGGAGTCCTCGGCAGCGGCGTCAGCCGGCTTGGCGTCCTCGACGGTCTCGGCCGGAGCCTCGTCCTTCTTGGCGGCGTCTTCCTTGACCGCGCGCTTCGTCGCGGCCTCGGCCTCACCGGTGGCCTGCTGGGCCACGGTCAGCGCCTCGACCAGCTCGATGACGGCCATCGGGGCGTTGTCGCCACGACGGTTGCCGATCTTGGTGATGCGGGTGTAACCACCGGGGCGGTTCTCGTACCGCGGGGCGATCTCGGTGAAGAGCGTGTGCACGATGCCCTTGTCCGTGATCGACTGCAGCACCAGGCGACGGTTGTGGATGTCGCCCTTCTTCGCCTTGGTGATGAAACGCTCGGCGACCGGACGCAGGCGGCGGGCCTTGGCCTCGGTCGTGGTGATGCGGCCGTGCTCGAACAGCGACTTCGCGAGGTTGATGAGAAGAAGCTTCTCGTGCGCAGCGCTGCCGCCCAGACGGGCACCCTTGGCGGGCTGAGGCATGGTTTTCTCCTTGTGTGCTGCACCGGCCGTATCAGGTACCGGTGTCAGTTCCCGCGAGGCGGACGCCCCGCGGAAGTCATTGCTTCGCGGCGGCCATACCCGGCTTCCACCGGACATCAGCCGCCGGAGGCGATCAGTACTGCTCGGTCTCCACGAAACCGGCGTCCGCGTCGTCGTCGGCGCCGAAGGCGTCGGCGGCGGCGGTCGGGTCGAAGCCAGGAGGCGAGTCCTTGAGCGCCAGGCCCATACCGGCCAGCTTCGCCTTGACCTCGTCGATCGACTTGGCGCCGAAGTTGCGGATGTCGAGCAGGTCCGCCTCGGAGCGGGCCACGAGCTCGCCCACGGAGTGGATGCCCTCGCGCTTGAGGCAGTTGTACGAACGGACCGTGAGCTCGAGCTCCTCGATCGGCAGTGCCAGATCGGCGGCGAGCGCGGCGTCCGTCGGGGACGGGCCCATGTCGATGCCCTCGGCGTCGATGTTGAGCTCGCGCGCCAGGCCGAACAGCTCGACCAGGGTCTTACCGGCCGACGCCATGGCGTCACGGGGACGCATGGCCTGCTTGGTCTCGACGTCGACGATCAGCTTGTCGAAGTCGGTGCGCTGCTCGACACGGGTCGCCTCGACCTTGTACGTGACCTTGAGCACCGGCGAGTAGATGGAGTCGACCGGAATACGCCCGATCTCCTGGCCCACCTGCTTGTTCTGGACGGCGGAGACGTAGCCGCGACCGCGCTCGACGGTCAGCTCCATCTCCAGCTTGCCCTTGCCGTTCAGCGTCGCCATGACGAGGTCCGGGTTGTGGACCTCGACACCGGCCGGCGGGGCGATGTCAGCAGCGGTGACCAGGCCGGGACCCTGCTTGCGCAGGTACATCACGACCGGCTCGTCGTGCTCCGAGGAGACGACCAGCTGCTTGATGTTGAGGATGAGGTCGGTGACGTCCTCCTTGACGCCCGGCACGGTGGTGAACTCGTGCAGGACCCCGTCGATCCGGATGCTGGTGACAGCGGCACCGGGGATCGAGGAGAGGAGCGTGCGGCGCAGGGAGTTGCCGAGGGTGTAACCGAAGCCCGGCTCCAGGGGCTCGATCACGAACCGGGAGCGGAACTCGTCGACGACCTCTTCGGTCAGCGACGGACGCTGAGCGATAAGCATGTGGTGATCCTTCAGTCGTGGGCACCCACTATTTGATGCCCGACAGATGAAACAAGGGTACGGGCGGCACACCCCCGAAGGGGCATACCGCCCGGACCCACGCTACTGACGCACGGCCGTCACCGGCCGTAGCGGATCAGACGCGGCGACGCTTCGGCGGACGGCAGCCGTTGTGCGGCGTCGGGGTGACGTCCTGGATCGAACCGACCTCGAGGCCCGTGGCCTGGAGGGAGCGGATCGCGGTCTCACGGCCGGAGCCGGGACCCTTGACGAAGACGTCGACCTTGCGCATGCCGTGCTCCTGCGCGCGGCGGGCGGCCGACTCGGCGGCCATCTGCGCGGCGAAGGGGGTGGACTTGCGCGAGCCCTTGAAGCCGACGTGGCCGGCGGAGGCCCAGGAGATCACGTTGCCCGAGGGGTCCGTGATCGAGACGATGGTGTTGTTGAACGTGCTCTTGATGTGGGCGTGCCCATGAGCGACGTTCTTCTTTTCCTTGCGACGCACCTTCTTGGCTGCGCCCTGACGACCCTTGGGGGGCATGTCTTTACTCCAGATGGAGAGGGGAGGTGATCGGTCCTACAGCGAAGACCGCTGGTTGCTGCGAAGTCCGGTCGCCCGGCGATCCGCAGTGCGTCCGCTGAGGACTACTTCTTGCCCGGCTTCTTCTTACCGGCGATGGCGCGACGCGGGCCCTTACGGGTACGCGCGTTGGTGCTGGTGCGCTGACCGTGGACCGGCAGACCGCGACGGTGCCGGATGCCCTGGTAGCAGCCGATCTCGATCTTGCGGCGGATGTCGCCCTGGATCTCGCGGCGAAGGTCACCCTCGGTGCGGAGGTTGGCGTCCACGTACTCGCGGATCTTGACCAGGTCCTCTTCGGCCAGGTCACGAACGCGAGCGTTGGGGTTCACGCCGGTGGTGGCGAGGATCTCCTTGGACCGGGTACGCCCGATGCCGAAGACGTAGGTGAGGGCAACCTCCACGCGCTTTTCGCGCGGGATGTCAACACCTGAAACGCGTGCCATTCAATGGCTCCAGTTGTTATTTCGGGGGTCTTCCGCAGTGCCACTCCTGGACGCCGACCTCGTCCGCGAGGGAAGAGGTGGTACGCCCGGGTCCCCGGCCCCCGCCGGAGGTGTCGTCAGCCGAAGCTTGGACGGGCACTGCGTATGTACGTTACGTGCGTCGCGCGAAGAGCTGCGAGATGCAGGTGGTCGTGCGTCAGCCCTGGCGCTGCTTGTGGCGCAGGTTGTCGCAGATGACCATGACCCGGCCGTGACGGCGGATCACCTTGCACTTGTCGCAGATCTTCTTGACGCTCGGCTTGACCTTCATGGGATGTCAGGTTCTCCGGGTCAGTGCCCACACCGCGCCGAAGCGGGGTGGAGACAAGATCTACTTGTAGCGGTAGACGATCCGGCCACGCGTCAGGTCGTACGGGGACAGCTCCACGACGACCCGGTCATCCGGGAGGATACGGATGTAGTGCATCCGCATCTTGCCGCTGATGTGCGCGAGGACCTTGTGACCGTTCTGGAGTTCCACCTTGAACATGGCGTTCGGGAGGGACTCGATCACGGTGCCCTCAATTTCGATGGCACCTTGCTTCTTGGCCACGCTTCGCCCTTCGAATCGGCTACCTTGATCGGCTCTCCACACGTGTGCAGACATACGGGCACACTGATGCACGAGAGCCGACGCGTCAGTCTACGTCAGCGGACTCCAAAAGACGAATCCGTCAAGTTTGCCCACTTCCCCTGATCCTTAGACACGGATCAGCCGGACAGTCCTACGGGCCGCCCGCTCAGCAGGCCCGACGGGCAGCTGGTCAGCCCAGCGGGTCCGGTGCCGCCTCGACGCCGTACTGCGCCAGCTTCTCGCGGCCGCAGTCGGGGGCGGTCAGGACCAGCGGGCCCTGCTCGGTGAGCGCGATCGAGTGCTCCCAGTGCGAGGACCAGGTGCCGTCGGTCGTCAGGACCGTCCACTCGTCGGCGAGGACCTTCGTCTGCGGCGTCCCCAGGGAGACCATGGGCTCGATGGCCAGGCACACACCGGGGACGAGCTTGATGCCCTTGCCGCGCTTGCGCGAGACGTAGTTCAGCAGGTGCGGGTCCATGTGCATCTCGGTGCCGATGCCGTGGCCGCCGTAGTCCTCGATGATCCCGTACTTGCCGGTGGCCGGGCGGGGCTGGCGGCGGATGTAGGACTCGATGGCCTTGGAGATGTCGACGAGGCGGTTGTTCACCTTCATCGCGGCGATCCCGGCCCACATGGACTCCTCGGTCACCCGGGAGAGTTCGATCAGCTCAGGGGCGTGACCGGTGCCCACGAAGGCGGTGTAGGCCGCGTCACCGTGCCAGCCGTCGATGATCGCGCCGGCGTCGATCGAGATGATGTCGCCGTCCTTGAGGACGGTCTTCTCGTCAGGGATGCCGTGCACGACCACCTCGTTGACCGAGGTGCAGATCGTCGCGGGGAATCCGCCGTATCCGAGGAAGTTCGACTTGGCGCCGTGATCGGCGATCACCTTGCGCGCGACCTCGTCGAGGTCCTTGGTGCTGGCACCGGGGACGGCCGCCTCTCGCGTGGCGGCGTGAACGGCAGCGACCACGAGGCCCGCCTCGCGCATCTTCGCGATCTGCTCGGGGGTCTTGATCTGCACCATTGCTGGGCGCCTTTCTGCCTGCGGAGGGAACGGTCGATGCCGTAATCCACGATACGGCGCAAACAGTCGGCCGCGGCGCCCTGAGGG
>NZ_JBHVCT010000041.1:0-54935 GCF_042803195.1 Streptomyces sp. NPDC057428 | reverse complement strand
GCGGACCCTCTCCATCTCCTCAGGTGTCACACCTGACAGGACATCACAACGTACCTGACGACGATCAACCGGGGTAGCTAACAAAGCCCTACTAGATCCGAACGGACACCGCTTCCCGCGTACGCGCCCGCTCCGGCCGGACCGCCACCGGCCGCTGTTCACGTTCGATCATCCGGCGCAGCGGCCCGTTCCGGGCGGCCAGTGCGGCGTACGTGCCCTGCTGCACCACCCTCCCGGCGTCCAGCACGAGGACCTCGTCCACCTCCTCCAGTCCCGCCAGCCGGTGCGTGATGAGCACGGTCGTACGGCCCTCGGTCGCCGCGAGCAGATCCGCCGTCAGCGCGTCGGCCGTCTCCAGGTCGAGGTGCTCGGCGGGCTCGTCGAGCACGAGTACGGGGAAGTCCGCGAGCAAGGCGCGGGCCAGGGCCAGCCGTTGCCGCTGGCCGCCCGACAGCCGCGCCCCGTGTTCGCCCACCAGCGTGTCGAGGCCGTCGGGGAGTGACCCGGCCCAGTCGAGCAGACGGGCCCCGGCGAGCGCGTCCCGCAGCTGACCTTCCGTCGCCCCGGGGCGGGCGAGCCGCAGGTTCTCGCGGATGGAGCTGTCGAAGACATGTGCGTCCTGGGCACACAGCCCGACGAAGGAGCGGACCGTGTCGCCGTCCAGCGCCGTCGCCTCGACCCCACCGAGGCTGTAGGTCCCCTCCGTGGCGTCCAGGAAGCGCAGCAGCACCTGAGCGAGCGTCGTCTTCCCGGAACCGGACGGTCCCACGACGGCCACCCGCTTGCCGGGGAGCAGCGTCAGGCCGACCGAGTCCAGGGCGTCGCGATCCGCACCCTGGTAACGGGCCGACAACCCCCTTATGACGAGCGGGAACGGGGAGTCGGGCGCCTTCGTGGCTTCGGCGGGCTCCTCGACCGGCACGGGAGCGTCGAGCACCTCGAAGACGCGCTCCGCGCTCCGCTCGACACGCCTGCGGTACTGCACGGCGAGCGGGAGCCCCGCCACCGCCTCGAAGGCGGCGAGCGGGGTGAGGACGACGACGGCGAGCTCGACGCCCGCCAGACGCCCGTCCTGGACCGCGGGCAGCGCGACGATCGCCGACGCCACGACGGTGAGCCCGCAGATCAGGGCGGACAGCCCGCCGCCGAGCGCGGTCGCCGTCGCGGCCCGCGAGGCGATCCGGGTGTGCACGGCATCGGCCTTGCGCACCCGCTGCTTACGGTCGGGCAGCGCGCCCGCCACCGCCAGCTCCGCCGTCCCGCCGAGCAGGTCGGCGACACGGACGGACAGCTCGGCCCGCGCGGGCGCCAGTTGGCGCTCGGCGCGCCTGGCACAAGCGCCGCTCAGCCACGGCACTCCCACGCCGGCGAGGAGCAGCCCCGCCGCGAGCACGGCGCCCGCCCCGGGAAGCAGCCAGCCCGTGAACCCGACGGCGGCCGCTCCCACCGCGAGCGCGGTACCCACCGGCAGCAGCCAGCGAAGCCAGTAGTCCTGCAACGCGTCCACGTCGGCGACCAGACGGGACAGCAGGTCTCCCCGCCGGGTCGTCCGCAGGCCGGCGGGGGCGACGCGCTCGAGCCCGCGGTAGACGGCGACCCTCAGCTCCGCGAGCATCCTGAGGACCGCGTCATGGGCGACCAGCCGCTCGGCGTAGCGGAAGACGGCACGGCCGATACCGAACGCCCTGGTCGCGGTGACAGCGACCGCCAGATAGAGCACCGGGGGCTGCTCGGAGGCACGTGAGATCAGCCATCCGGAGACGGCCATGAGTCCCACCGACGACCCGACGGCGAGGCTGCCCAGCAGCATCGCCAGCCCGAGTTTGCGGTGCTGGGAGCCGGCTGCCCCCCGCACCCGGGCGAGCACCCGGCCGCCGGTCGTCGGCTCCGTGTCCTTCAGCAGCACGGGCTCCCCAGGCCGTCCGGCGCCGGACGCGGCCGGCGGACCGGAGGCGGCGGACGAGGCCGGCCGGTTGCGCGAACCCGACTCGGCGCCCACCGGCGCCCGCCCGGACACGCGCGGGGTCAGCGACACCACACGGTCCGCGACCGGGAGAAGCGCCGGACGGTGGACGACCAGCAGGACGGTGCGCCCCGCCGCCAGCCTCCGCACCGCGTCGACGATGCCCGCCTCGGTCTCGCCGTCCAGGCTCGCCGTCGGCTCGTCGAGCAGCAGCAGAGGCCGGTCGGCGAGGAACGCCCGTGCCAGGGCCAGGCGTTGCCGTTGGCCTGCGGAGAGGCCGGCGCCGTCCTCGCCCAGCCGCGTTTCCTGACCGTCGGGCAGCGCGGCGACGAAGTCGTACGCACCCGCATCGCGCAATGCCGCCGTGACCGCCTCGTCCTCCGCATCAGGTCGGGCAAGCCGCACGTTCTCGGCGATCGTCCCGGCGAACAGGTGCGGCCGCTGGGGGACCCAGGCGATCTGCTCGCGCCAGCGCTCGGCGGCGAGGGAGCGGAGGTCCGCTCCCCCGACCCGTACCCGGCCCTCGTCGGGTTCCGTGAAGCCGAGCACGACGCTGAGGAGCGTGGACTTGCCGGCCCCGCTGGGACCGACCAGGGCGACCGTCTCTCCCGGCTCGACAACGAGCGAAGCCGCGTCCAGCGAGGGCTCGGTGCGGCCCGGATGCCGGACCGTCACGTCCTCGAGCTCCAGCCGCAGCGACGCCGGGACATCCTGGGTGCCATCGGCCGCGGGCTCCGTCTCCAGCACCGCGAAGATCTCTTCCGCCGCCGAGAGCCCTTCCGCCGCCGCGTGGTACTGCGCGCCTACCTGCCGGATCGGCAGGTAGGCCTCCGGCGCCAGTATGAGAATGACCAGCCCCGTGTAGAGGCCGAGCTCGCCGTGGACGAGTCGGATCCCGATCGTCACCGCGACCAGCGCGACGGACAGAGTGGCCAGCAGCTCCAGGGCGAAGGAGGACAGGAAGGCGATCCGAAGGGTCTTCAGTGTCGCCGAGCGGTACTGAGCGGTGATCGTGCGGATCGACTCCGCCTGGGCCTTGGCCCGGCCGAAGACCTTCAGCGTCGGCAGGCCGGCGACCACGTCGAGGAAGTGCCCGGAGAGCCTGGACAGCAGCCGCCACTGGCGGTCCATCCGGGACTGGGTGGCCCATCCGATGAGAACCATGAAGAGCGGAATCAGCGGCAACGTCACCACGATGATCGCCGCCGAGACCCAGTCCTCGGTGACGATCCTGGCCAGCACCGCCATCGGAACCACGACTGTCAGCCCGAGTTGCGGGAGATAACGCGAAAAGTAGTCGTCGAGGGCATCGACGCCCCGGGTGGCCAGCGCCACCAGTGACCCGGTCCGCTGCCCGCCCAGCCAGTCGGGCCCCAGCTCCGCTGCCCGGTCCATGAGCCGGCCCCGCAGTTCGGACTTGACCGCGGCGCTCGCCCGGTGGGCGGCCAGTTCGGTCAGCCAGGCCACGAGCGCCCGCCCCAGGGCGACCGCGCCCAGCAGAAGCAGCGGCGTCCGGAGGCCGGCCGCGGTCAGCCCGTCCTCGAACCCGCCCACCACCACGTCGGCCACGAGCATGGCCTGGGCGATGACCAAGGCCGCACCGACCAGCCCGAGTGCCACCACGGCCGCCAGGAAGAAGCGGGTGGCGCGGGCGTAGTGAAGGAGGCGAGGGTCGATCGGTTTCACGTGAAACAGCTCCCCAGTGAGCTCGTGTCGTTCGCGTCAACGGGTTAGGTGCGCACGCGGGCTCAGTGCGCGTCGGCGATGTGGTGCGTACCGATGCGCTTGCGGAACACCCAGTACGTCCAGCCCTGGTACAGCAGCACCAAGGGCGTCGCGATACCCGCGCACCAGGTCATGATCTTCAGGGTGTACGGGCTGGACGAGGCGTTGGTGACCGTCAGGTTCCACGCGTCGTTCAGCGAGGACGGCATGACGTTCGGGAAGAGCGTCAGGAAGAGCATCGCCACCGCGGCCGCGATGGTCACGCCGGAGAAGGCGAAGGACCAGCCCTCCCGTCCCGCCCCGATGGCCGCGATGCCTGCGACCAGGGACACCACGGCGACGATCATGGCGATCAGGCTCCGGCCGTTGCCGTTCTCCGCCTGCGTCCACACGAGGAATCCCAGGGCGAGTACCGCCGTGACGAGACCCAGCTTGAGCGCCAGCCCGCGGGCCCGGGCCCGGATGTCTCCGACGGTCTTGAGCGCGGCGAACACCGCCCCGTGGAAGGTGAAGAGGAACAGCGTGACCAGTCCGCCCAGCAGGGCGTACGGATTGAGCAGGTCCCAGAGGTTGCCGACGTACTCCATGCCGGCATCGATCTTCACACCCCGGACGATGTTTCCGAAGGCCACGCCCCAGAGCACGGCCGGGATCAGCGAGGTCCAGAAGATCGCGTGCTCCCAGTTGGTCTGCCAGCGTTCCTCGGGCCGCTTCGCCCGGTACTCGAAGGCCACGCCCCGCACGATCAGGCAGACCAGAATGACCAGCAGCGGCAGGTAGAAGCCGGAGAACAGCGTGGCGTACCACTCCGGGAAGGCCGCGAAGGTCGCGCCGCCCGCGCTGAGCAGCCACACCTCGTTCCCGTCCCAGACCGGCCCGATCGTGTTGATCAGGACCCGGCGTTCCTTGCGGTCCCGGGCCAGCAGCTTGGTGAGGACCCCGATGCCGAAGTCGAATCCCTCCAGGAAGAAGTAGCCGGTCCACAGGACGGCTATGAGCACGAACCAGATGTCGTGGAGTTCCATCTCTCAGCTCCGCTTGCTCTCAGTAGGAGAAGGCCATCGGCCGGTCGGCGTCCTGGTCGTGGCCGCCGATCCGGGTGGGCGGATCGAGGTCGGCCTCGGTGAGTTCGGGCGGCCCGGCCTTCACGTACTTCAGGAGCAGCTTTACCTCGATGACCGCGAGGATCGCGTAGAGCGCCGTGAAGACGATCAGCGAGGTGATGACCTCGGCCTGCGAGACACCCGGGGAGACCGCGTCGCGGGTCTGGAACACCCCGTAGACCACCCAGGGCTGGCGCCCCGTCTCGGTGAAGATCCAGCCCCAGCTGTTGGCGATCAGCGGGAAGAGCATGGTCCACAGGGCCGTGATCCAGTAGAGCCTGGCAAGCTTCGGGCTCAGCGCCCTGTTCTTGAAGAGCACCAGGTTCGGTACCTCGTCCTCGCCGGTGCGCAGCGCCTCCGGGAGCATGAACCTCTTCCGTGTCAGCCACAGTCCCAGCAGGCCGAGGCTGAAGGAGGCCGTCCCGAAGCCGATCATCCAGCGGAAGCTCCAGAAGGCCACCGGGATGTTGGGCCGGTAGTCCCCCGGGCCGTACTTCTCCTGCTCCGCCTTGTTGATGTCGTTGATGCCGGGGACGTGCGAGGTGAAGGTGTCGTCCGCGAGGAAGGACAGGACCCCGGGGATCGAGACCTCGACGGTGTTGCGGCCCTCGGCGACGTCCCCCACCGCGAAGAGCGAGAAGGGCGCGCCCTTCTGGCCTTCCCACAGGGCTTCGGCAGCCGCCATCTTCATGGGCTGCTGCTTGAACATCACCTTGCCGAGCAAGTCGCCGCTCACCGAGGTGAGCAGGCCGGCGATCACCACGGTGACCAGTCCGAGGCGCAGCGAGGTGCGCATCACCGGGATGTGCCGCTTGCGCGCCAGGTGGAAGGCGGCGATACCGACCATGAAGGCGCCGCCCACGAGGAAGGCCGCCGTGATGGTGTGGAAGAACTGGGCGAGCGCGGTGTTCTGCGTGAGCACGTGCCAGAAGTCCGTGAGTTCGGCGCGGCCGCGTTCCTTGTTGATGCGGTAGCCCACCGGGTGCTGCATCCAGGAGTTGGCCGCCAGGATGAAGAACGTGGAGAGGACGGTGCCGAGGGAGACCATCCATATGCAGGCGAGGTGGATCTTCTTCGGCAGCTTGTCCCAGCCGAAGATCCACAGCCCGATGAAGGTGGACTCGAAGAAGAACGCGATCAGCGCCTCGAAGGCCAGCGGGGCACCGAACACGTCACCGACGAACCGCGAGTAGTCGGACCAGTTCATGCCGAACTGGAACTCCTGGACGATACCGGTGACCACGCCCATGGCTATGTTGATCAGGAAGAGCTTGCCCCAGAACTTGGTCGCCCTGAGGTACTTCTCGTTGTCCGTGCGCACCCAGGCGGTCTGCAGGCCGGCCGTGAGCGCGGCGAGAGAGATCGTCAGGGGGACGAACAGGAAGTGGTAGACGGTGGTGATGCCGAACTGCCATCGCGCCAGGGTCTCCGGTGCCAGAGCCAGGTCCAGGTTCACGCCGCTTCTCCTTACGTCGCCGCGGTCACAGCCGACCCCCTGTCCCATAAATCCACCCGATCACGGGAGGAAACGGGACGCGCTTGTGAACGCGTTCACATTCACAAGCAATTATGGCGCACATGTCTTCGAGTCCATCGCGCGGGGGGTCCCCTTCCGGCCACACCGGCCACACCGGCCACACCGGCCGCACCACCCGAAACCGGACAGGGACGCGACCCTCGGAGCGGACACTTCCCCGGGCAGGGAACACCGGTGGCCCCGGACCTCGACGATCGAGGTCCGGGGCCACCGGTGGCAGAGCGGGCTACGGCCACACCACCGCTACTGCGGGTCGTAGGACTCCGTCACCTTCAGGAAGACGTCGTTCGCCTCGGCCTCCCCGATCGTGATGCGCACACCCTCACCGGCGAACGGCCGCACGACCACTCCCGCCCGCTCACAGACGGCCGCGAAGTCGAGCGTGCGCTCGCCGAGCCGCAGCCAGACGAAGTTGGCGTGGGACTCGGGGACCGTCCAGCCCTGCCGCACGAGGCCGTCGTAGACCCGGGACCGCTCGCCCACGAGCGCTCCGACCCGGCCCAGCAGCTCACCCTCGGCGCGCAGCGAGGCGACGGCGGCGTCCTGGGCGACCTGGCTCACGCCGAACGGGACAGCCGTCTTGCGGAGCGCCGCCGCCACCGGCTCGTGGGCCACTGCGAAGCCGACCCGGAGACCTGCCAGGCCGTACGCCTTGGAGAAGGTCCTCAGCACCGCGACGTTGGGGCGGTCCCGGTAGATCTCTATGCCGTCCGGCACCTCGGCGTCCCGGATGAACTCCTTGTACGCCTCGTCGAGGACCACCAGGACATCGCTCGGAATCCGGTCGAGGAACCGTTCCAGCTCCGCCCTGCGGACCACGGTGCCGGTCGGATTGTTGGGATTGCAGACGAAGATCATCCGCGTGCGGTCGGTGACGGCGCCGGCCATGGCGTCCAGATCGTGCACGTCACCGGCGGTCAGCGGCACCTTGACCGAGGTCGCACCGCTGATCTGCGTGATGATCGGATACGCCTCGAACGAACGCCAGGCGTAGATGACCTCGTCACCCGGGCCCGACGTGGCCTGGAGCAGTTGCTGGGCGACCCCCACCGAACCCGTGCCGGTGGCCAGGTGCGAGACCGGCACGGCGTGACGGTCGGCCAGTTCGTTCATCAGGCCGGTGCACGCCATGTCCGGGTACCTGTTGAAACCGGCGGCCGCCGTGAGCACCGACTCCATCACTCCGGGCAATGGCGGATAGGGGTTCTCGTTGGAGGACAGCTTGAAGGCAACCGGTCCGTCGGCGGCCGCCGGCTTGCCCGGCACGTACGCAGGGACGCCGTCCAACTCGGCACGCAGCTTGGGGCTCGTCTCGCTCACCGCAGGTCCTCCTCGACCGTCCGTACACATCAATACTGCTCACCTTATGAGGATTGGGCATCCGTGCGAATGGCCCTGATGCGAAAACTCCACGGCCGACGGAACTGCCCTCCCGCGCGCGTTCCCGGGACTCCCTGCCAGGGGGGAGCATTCGGCGACCTGGCGCACGCCCGTCGCTCACTCCGTGGCGCGCATCCCTCGAACAGGTGAGTTGAGACCTCTTCGAGACCTGGGCCATTGGCCAGGTTCATGCGCGTCGATGCATGACACATTGACCAAAGGGACCCCAACGTCCTTACTTTGCAAGGCATTTACTGCCCTATGATCATGCAGAAACGTGCCTGCCAACGGGTGCATATGCGACCGGTCCAACCCGGCGTCCGAGCCCTACTATCGGCTCGCCATGACAGCAGCAGGGAAGCACCAGGTGAGCCGGACAGAGACGCCCCGGCGCAGCGGCCGGCCGGGACGGGCGGGTATCCGGGACGTAGCCGCGGCGGCCGGAGTCTCCATCACGACCGTGTCCGATGCGCTCAACGGCAAGGGCAGGCTTCCGGATGCCACCCGCCGCCATGTCCGCGAGGTCGCCGAACGGCTGGGCTACCGCCCGTCGGCCGCGGCCCGCACCCTCCGTACCGGCAGGTCGGGGCTCATCGGCCTGACCGTGACCACGTACGGGGATGAACCTTTCACCTTCACCGAGTTCGCGTACTTCGCGGAGATGGCGAGAGCCGCGACGTCGGCCGCGCTCGCCCGCGGTTACGCCCTGGTGATCCTTCCGGCGACCTCACGACACGACGTGTGGTCGAACGTCGCACTCGACGGCACGGTCGTCATCGACCCCTCCGACCAGGACCCGGTGGTCACCGAACTGGTGCGCCAAGGCCTCCCCGTCGTCTCCGACGGGCGGCCGGCGGGAACGCTGCCCGTCACGGCCTGGGTCGACAACGACCACCGGGCCGCGGTGCTCGACCTCCTCGACCACCTCGCGGCCGCCGGAGCCCGCCGCATCGGTCTGCTCACCGGCACGACCACCGACACGTACACCCGCCTGTCCACCACGGCCTATCTCCACTGGTGCCAGCGGGTCGGGCAGGATCCGGTCTACGAGTCCTACCCGGCCCACGACCCCTGTGCCGGGGCCGTCGCCGCCGATCGCCTCCTGGCCCGCCCCGACCGCCCCGACGCCGTCTACGGGCTCTTCGACCCCAACGGGACCGACCTGCTCGCCGCCGCTCGCCGGTACGGACTGCGCGTCCCCGAGGACCTCCTGCTGGTCTGCTGCAGCGAGTCCACCGTGTACGCCTCGACCGAGCCCCCCATCACCACGCTCTCCCTGAAGCCCCGCAGGATCGGCACGGCGGTCGTCCAACTCCTCATCGACGCCATCGAAGGGGTCGAGCACGACGGCCCGGTGGAACAGGTGATACCGACGGAACTCATCGTCCGGACCTCATCGCAGCGGCGGCCACCGCGCACCACGGTCAGCCCCCCACGGTCACCCGCCGGGGACTGATCGGATTAATCCGGACCAAATGGCCGGTGAACCGCGAGTGCGTCCGGATTCACCACCCCTGGTGCGTCACAGAGCACGATCCGCATTCCTATGATGGGCGCACGACACCGCGGACCACCTCTACCAGGCAGGGCCCGTCAGGTGTACGGCGGCGCGACGGTGGTGGAGGGGTCGATGACTCAGGGGGCCGGTCAGGAACCCGTGGTGCGGACAGCGACGTTGCGCGACTTCCGCGTACCGCCGTATGCACAGGCGCAGGCGCCTCTGCCGCATCCCGGTAGCGCCATGGTGGGCGACGAACCACCGGAGGGGTACACCCCCACCGAGCGCGATCTTCCCGTGATCAACCGTGGCGACACCTTCCAGGCCCAGGCCGTTCCGGACGCCCGCCCGGCCTCCGACACGGGACTCGGTCCCCTGTTCGTCGTCGGCGACGTCCACGGTTACCTGGACGAGCTCGTGGCAGCTCTCGGCGAGCAGGGCCTGGTCGACGCCGACGGCCGGTGGGCGGCAGGAAACGCACGGCTGTGGTTCCTCGGTGACTTCACGGACCGCGGCCCGGACGGGATCGGCGTCATCGACCTCGTCATGCGCCTCTCCGCGGAGGCCGCCGCGGCGGGCGGGTACTGCAAGGCCCTCATGGGCAACCACGAACTGCTGCTGATCGGCGCCAAGAGGTTCGGCGGCACTCCGGTGAACTCCGGCGCGGGCACCGCGACCTTCCAGGCCGCCTGGCTGCTCAACGGCGGCCAGAAGACGGACATGGAGCGGCTCCAGGACGTCCATCTCCAGTGGATGGCCCGGCTCGACGCGGTCGTCGAGGAGGACGGGCACCTGCTGATGCACTCCGACACGACGGCGTACCTCGACTACGGCTCCACCATCGAGGACGTCAACGACACCGTGCACGCCATTCTCACGCGGAACGACGCGGACGAGTGCTGGGACCTCTTCCGCAAGCTGACCAAGCGCTTCGCCTTCCGTGACGAGGGCGGGTCTCAGGCCGTCCGGGACCTCATGACGACGTACGGCGGCCGACGCGTCGTCCATGGCCACAGTCCCATTCCGTACCTGCTCGGCGAGGTCGGGTCGGAGGACGGCGAGGAGGTGGCCCGCCCGGTGGTCGAAGGGCCGCACGTCTACGCGGAAGGTCTGGCCATCGCCATGGACGGCGGCGTGACCATGGCCGGAAAGCTACTGGTCGTGCAACTCCCTCTGGACGACTGACGCTTCGCGGGGCAGACGCGCCACCACCTGACACCGTCGGCGACCGGGCCATTTCCGGAAACCCTCTGTCACCACACGCCGTACGCGCTCTACCATCGGCGTATCAGTAGCAGGCTCTCCTCCGTTTCCGCCCGATCGCCCGGCCCACGCGACGATCAGGCCCTACGGAGCATCGGGGGATGCACATGAATAGCGCTCCGCACCTGCTGGCCGAGGACCGCCCCGAATACGAGCGGATCCTTGCCGACGCGCTGCGTCATGCTCACGAACGCCCCGACCTGGACGGGGTCGGCGACCGCCTCAACACGGAACAGCTCCGGACGATGGCGTTCAACGCCACGGCTCTGATCACCGACGCGGCCGCCGCCGAGTACGACCACTACGTCAAGGTCCGCGGCGAACTGCGCGGCCCCGTCGAACCGGCGGACACCGGCACCGTCCTCGGACCCGCCGCGGACGAAGCACACCCCGAGGGCGCGGGAACCCTCGCGGTGATAGCGGTCCTGGCCCCCGTCCTCGCGGGTACGGCAGCGCTCATCTTCCTGCTGGTCGGCTACCTGTTGAAGGCGGTCAGCTCCGCCGCCTTCGCCGGCCCGATGGTCGCGGCGGGCTGGTTCTTCGCGGCCGTCGCGGCCTTCGCCGTCCTCGCCGCCGCGATCGGGCTGCTCGTCACCGCACTGCGCAACGGCGCCACCGCGCTGCCCGCCGTGGACGACGAGGAGGAGCTGCCCGAGGAGGTGGCACGTGCCAGGGAGGCCTGGCGCCACGCCCTCCTGGAGCGCGGCATCCTTCCCTTCCTGCGGGACGCGCTGGCCGACCCGACCGCGGGCGCCGCCGCCCGTACACCGCACCGCTCGGTCCACCGCATGCCGAAGATCGGCTACAGCAGACCGGACTTCGCCGGGCCCGAGGACGGCCCGTCAGCGGGCCCACGCCCCACCTTCACGAGCCCGGACTTCACCAGCCCCGACTTCGGCGGGCCTGAACACCGGCCGGAGTGATCCGGCACCGGGCGGCTCCGTGAGGCCACCCGGGCGCACACGGCAGAGGCCGGGGCGGCTCGCTGCCGCCCCGGCCTCTCAACTGCTGTGCGGGTACCCGGCTCAGCCGGTGCGACCCGTCGTCCGCGAAGTTCAGACGGCCTGCGGGGCCAGCTTCGGGTTGGCACCGTACTCGTTGACCTCACCCGTACCCTCGAGGCACGCGAAGACGAGCAGGACGATGCCGCCGAAGGGGACGAACCCGAGCAGGAGCCACCAGCCGGACCGGCCCGTGTCGTGCAGACGACGGACGAAGACGGCCAGGGTCGGGACGAGCACGGCGACGATGTAGATGAAGTAAGGGATCTGCGAGTCGATGACCGCGCCGAGCGCCACCAGCACCGCTGCCGCGATGAAGTTGAACAGCGTGTACATCCAGTACTCCTTGCGGCGTGCACGCCCGCTGAAGCCCGCGTAGTTCTTGAGCACTGCCAGGTACCAGTTCATTGTGCTTTCCCTCCCCTGGCGTCCCCCGTTCGGGACGCACATTTTTTCGGCCAAGCACAGCGGAACGTAAGGCACAGATAAGTACACGGTCAAGCACAGGCGAACTTCCGCCGAAACGTACATCTACCTGCCGCATTACCGTGTCCTTATCGACTCCGAACACATACTGAAACGGCGTCATGAAGGTACCCAGTAGCGTAAATCGGCCACAGAGAACACCTTTCGGCACCTATACGCACAACCTGATGAGCAGCCCGACGGCACCGTCGAGAGCCCGGATTTCCCCGGATGATGGTGCGGCCGGGCGCGGGCGCGTGGGCCCGGCGGAAAGGTCCGCCGGGCCCCGGGGTCCGGCTCAGTCCGCGAGCGGCAGATAGACCCTGTTGCCGGCCGCGGCGAACTCCTTGGACTTCTCCGCCATCCCCGCCTCGATCTCGGCCTGCTGGTCCCCGTGCTCCCGCCAGATGTCGTGCGGGATCTTCATCGAACACAACTTAACCAGAAACACGACATGTTAAATTGCCAGCAAACGAGCCGAAGGCAGCAGCAAGGGGGCACCGTGGCCACACGGGATGAAGTAGTCAACAGGCTTCGAGGGGTGCCAGCCGACCTGCCGTCAGTGGCCGAAGTCCAGGCAACGCTTGCGGCCGACCCATCTCTCAAGTGCGTCGTCTGCTACGCACGAATCTCCTTCGACGGACGCGCCAAGGATGCCCACGGCATCGAGGACCAGCACCGCGAGCTGGCCGCGAAGGCGAAAGGACTCGGCTGGCTGGTCGTCTACCGATATACGGACAACGACAAGAGCGCCAGCAAAGAGGAAGTCATTCGTGACGACTTCGAGCAGATGCTGGTGGACTTGACCACGGGGCGCACGCCGGAGGGGTACCCGGTCCACGGCGTCATGGCGATCAACGATGACCGGCTGTACCGACGCCCAGGTGACTGGGAACGCTATCTCCGCGCCTTCACGGTCCAGCCGGAGCGGGTGTACTACGACTCCAACGGACTCCAGGACCTGTATGCCGAAGGGTTCGAGGTCAAGGGCCTGGTAGGTGTCGCGATGTCACTCGCCGAGACGAGGAAGAAGCAACGCCGCAGCCGGAGCAGTCACCACAACCGCGCGATCCGAGGCCAGTCGGTTTCCGCATGGCGCCCGTTCGGCTGGGACGACGACAAGATCACGCTACGCCCGGCGGAAGCGGCCGCCATTCGCAAGGCCGTCAAGGACGTGGTGGCGGGAGCGTCGGTGAGTGAGATCACGACGCAGTGGAAGGAGGCGAAGTTCCTCACCAGCAGAGGTAACGCCTTCCAGTACGCGACCGTGAAGCAGGTGCTGCTGAACGCCCGGCTCTGCGGATACCGCGAGATCAAGGGCGAGCTGGTCCGCGGTGAAGACGGGCAACCCATCGTCGGCGAGTGGCAAGCCGTGGTCACTCCCAAGGAGTGGTTCGCAGTGGTCTCCACGATCCGAGCACGGGGACGCGGAACCGGACAGCCGCGAGGCGGTCTCGTTCACAAGTACCTGCTCACCGGCATCCTCCGGTGCGGCAGCGTCGCGGACGACGGGAGCGCCTGCAACAACAAGATGATCGGCATCAAGTCGAACGACTGGCTCACCTACCGGCACGCCTACATGTGTAAGAAAACCGTCGATGGTGGATGCAACAAGACGTACAAGCGCGGCGACGAGACCGACAAGCACATAGAGCGACTGGTCCGAGCAAAGCTCAAGAAAGACGCGGCAGCCGCAGCCAAGGATGTCCCCGACTGGACGAGGGGCGACGAACTAGAGGCTGCCCTTCGCAGGCGGAAGGCGTTGGAGCAGCGGTGGCAGACGGGCCAGATCGATGACGAGACGTTCTTCCGAAACCTCCCCGCGCTGGACGCGCTCGTGAAGGAGCTGCGCGCCGACGAGGCCAGTCATCTGGCGTTGGTCGTGGCAGCCGAGGCGGCCACGTCCGACATAGATGTCGAGTGGCAGGGAAAGACGCTCACCCAGAGGCGCGAGATGATCAAGGGCGCCTTGCACGCCATCATCGCGGAGCCCGGCGGAAAAGGCCGGAAGCCATTCGATGTAAACCAGCTCAAACCGGTGTGGCGCTCTTCCGAGTGAGAGAGACACCAAGGATCTCCCCGATCCGGTGGAGCTGTGCGTCACCCAGAGGCGGCGCATCGCTCAGACACCGTTCAATCCATCGGTCAACGGCGTCTTCCTCGCACGTCATCGAGGTCCGGGCGTGGGGCTCAGCCACAGTAGTCACTGCCAGACCTCTCCTTCTGTCTTAACGCGTTCTGCTTGGTCGCGGGCTTCGGTGATGTTGTGGCGGGTTTGGGCGGCGAGGAGTTCTTCTCCGGGGCGGTAGCCGGAGGCGAGGTAGGCCCAGGCGGATTCGGTGATGAGGGTGGTGTCTTCGTCCGGGTCCGGGAGGCCGGCACGGGCTTGGGCTTGGGCAGTGCGCCAGGCTCGGCGTACGTCGCGGAGCGCGCCGAGGGTGGTGGAGTAGGCGCGGGATTTAGTGGAGAAGTGGCCGCGGAAGCCGAGCATGTGGGCCCATTTCCAGAGCTTGAGTTCGGCGAGTTCCGGCAGGTGACCCAGGATCCAGGCGGTGCGGATCATCTGGCGTACGTGGCGCTGGACGCGCTGATCGGCGAAGGGTTCAGCCTGGCCGGTGCCGTCGCAGTCGGTGCACAGGTCGCGGAAGCCGTCCGGACCACTCGTGTAGCCGCGTCCCGAGCAGGGATGGCAGACAAGCGAGCGGTCGACGGTGCCGGACCGGAAGCGGAACTGCTCACCGCACGGGTGAACGTGACGGCCCCCAGCGAGGTGGCGCAGTACGCGAAAGCCTTCCGTGAGTTCACACGGCTCGCAGTGTACGGAGCGGAGGCCCGTGCGCTGATCACCGATGCCATCACCTCATTGGAGTGATCGGTGTGGAACCTTGTGGAACTTCTGCGCATGGAGACGCCGCTCGTCTCTAGCGTTTTGTCCTACGACGAAACGAGGGGGTCGAGGCCATGAAGAACCCCACCCATCCCGGTCCGCCGGTCGAACGGCCGCTGAGACTCGTCACGGACCCGCCACCGGTGCCGGGGTGCGATGTGTGCAACGCGCTGGCCAAGGCGCGGGACACGGCGCGGTCCGCAGGAGACATGTCGAAGGTCTCGGACATGAACGTCGAGATCAGGGAGCACCCGCACGGCACCAGGCCGAGGCGGTCATGACCACTCTGGAGAAGTAGCACGGTGCCCCGGAGGTGAAGGAGGTCACCACGGCGCCGGCCGAGGGCGACGACATCGAGCAGACCGTGGCGGTGATGGGCGGCACCGACTGGGAACGGTGGATCACGTTCCTGGCCGACCGGTCCCTGCTCGCCGACGGCTTCGCCACCGTCGCCCTGTCCTACATCGGCTCGCCGCTCACCGCGGCGATCTACCGGCAGGGCACCATCGGCGCCGCAAAGTCCCATCTGGAAGCCACCGCACGCACGTTGGACGAGCGCCTCGGCAAGACCCTGGGCGGTCGGGCCGTGACCTCGGTCAACGCCGTTGCCGTCACCCAGTCCTCCACCGCCATCCCCGGAATCGCCTTGTACGTCGGGCTGCTGCGTGGCGTCCTCGGCGATGCCATGGTGGCCCCGATCGGTCAACTGGTGGAGCTGTGGGATCAGCTGACCGGCGCCCGCCCTCTCGACCTCGACGACGAGGGCCGGGTCCGCCTCGACACCTGGGAACTCGACCCCGCCGTGCAGAACGCCGTCGCCGAACGCTGGAGCACCGCCGCCAGCGAAACCATCACCGAACTCGCCGAACTCGACTGGTTCAGCGACGAAGTCCGCCGCCTCTACGGCTTCTCTGTCCCCGGCATCGACTACACCGCCGCCATCGAAACCGACGTCCCCTGGCCCACTCTCACCATCTGACCCGCGCCACGAACGCCCCCGATCGCGTCGTAAAACGGGCACTATCTGTATCCCATCAGCAGGTTTACTTGACAGCCCTAGGTAACGATCGCCGACTGCGTCCATACCACGAGCAGAGCGCAGCGGAACGGGTCTCAGCGTCCCCACGTATGCAGGGGGACGCTGAGATGTCAGAAGATCAGTCTGCAATTGGCAGGTACACGCGATGGCCTGCCTCTGCGAACTCCTTCGACTTGGCGAGCATCCCCGCTTGAGCTTCAGCGTCGCTGGTCACAGCGAGATCCGGGGCGAATTGTTCTGTGATGCTTCTACTAATCTTCATCGAGCAGAACTTCGGCCCGCACATGGAGCAGAAGTGGGCGGTCTTCGCCGGCTCGGCCGGCAGCGTCTCGTCGTGGAACTCCCGTGCGGTGTCGGGGTCGAGAGCCAGGTTGAACTGGTCCTCCCAGCGGAACTCGAACCGGGCGTCCGACAGTGCGTCGTCCCACTCCTGGGCACCCGGATGCCCCTTGGCCAGGTCCGCCGCGTGGGCCGCGATCCTGTAGGTGATGACACCGGTCTTCACGTCGTCCCGGTTCGGAAGCCCCAGGTGCTCCTTGGGCGTGACGTAGCAGAGCATCGCCGTCCCCCACCACGCGATCATCGCCGCTCCGATGCCCGAGGTGATGTGGTCGTACGCCGGCGCCACATCGGTGGTCAGCGGGCCGAGCGTGTAGAACGGGGCCTCCTCGCAGATCTCCTGCTGGAGGTCGATGTTCTCTTTGATCTTGTGCATGGGGACGTGACCCGGACCCTCGATCATGGTCTGCACGCCGAACCGCTTCGCCACGGTGTTGAGTTCACCCAGCGTCCGGAGCTCCGCGAACTGCGCCTCGTCGTTGGCATCGGCGATGCAACCGGGCCGCAGGCCGTCACCGAGGGAGTACGTCACGTCGTACGCCGCGAGGATCTCGCAGAGGTCCTCGAAGTGCTCGTAGAGGAACGATTCCTTGTGGTGTGCCAGGCACCAGGCCGCCATGATCGAGCCACCGCGGGAGACGATGCCGGTCTTACGGCGGGCCGTCAGGGGAACGTACGGCAGGCGGACACCGGCGTGCACCGTCATGTAGTCGACGCCCTGCTCGGCCTGTTCGATGACCGTGTCCTTGTAGATCTCCCAGGTCAGTTCCTCAGCCCGGCCGTCCACCTTTTCGAGGGCCTGGTAGAGCGGGACGGTGCCGATCGGAACGGGGGAGTTGCGCAGGACCCATTCGCGGGTCGTGTGGATGTTGCGCCCGGTGGAGAGGTCCATGACCGTGTCGGCCCCCCACTTCGTGGCCCAGGTCATCTTGTCCACCTCCTCCTCGATGGAGGAGGTGACCGCGGAGTTGCCGATGTTCGCGTTGACCTTCACGAGGAACCGCTTGCCGATGATCATCGGCTCGATCTCCGGATGGTTGACGTTGGCCGGCAGTACGGCCCGGCCTGCCGCGATCTCGTCCCGCACGACCTCAGGGGCGACGTTCTCGCGGATCGCGACGTACTCCATCTCCGGAGTGATCTCACCCCGCCGCGCGTAGGCGAGTTGGGTGACAGGACTGCCGTCACGGCTCCGCCTGGGCTGTCGCGGGCGGCCGGGGAAGACCGCGTCGAGATTGCGCAGACCACCGCGTGGTGAGGTGTGCTTGAGCCCGTCGTCCTCGGGACGCGCGGGGCGGCCCGCGTACTCCTCGGTGTCGCCCCGCGCGATGATCCAGTTCTCGCGGAGGGGGGCGAGGCCGCGGCGGACGTCGGTTTCGGTGGTGGGGTCGGTGTACGGCCCGGACGTGTCGTACAGCGTCACGTCCTTGCCGTTGGTGAGGTGCACCTGACGGACCGGCACCCGGAGGTCCGGGCGTGAGCCCTGGACGTACCCTTTGTGCCAGCCGATGGACTTTCCGGCCTCGGTGTTCTCCGTTTTCTCGGCATTCTGCGCATGCTGCGCGTTCCGCTCCGAGGCAGGCTTGCGTGCGTCCGCTGTGGTCATGAGACCTACTCCCTACGCCGGCATTACCCGGTAACAGGTTCGGCGGTCGGCGCAGCTGTCCCGTACGGATATACGGAGGTCAGCGCCCTCTCAGCCCGGTGCTCCGAGCTCCCGCGTGTGCAAATGTGCCCCCACGCTAGCGGCCCGGCTGGCGTGCTGGCCAGAGGGCCTCCTCCGTTCTTGGGATGATCGGCGTGTGACGTCCCCCCGAAGCGCTCCCGAACCGCACGCCCCCGCGTCAGGCAGCACGCAGAGTCATGCCCACGGCCACACGCACAGCCACGGTCCCGCCGCGCCCGTCTCGAAGCACCTGCGGAAGGTCATCGCGGCTGTGGTGATCCCCTTCGCCACAGCTGTCCTGGTCGGCCTCGTCGCGTTCTGGCCGGGCGGAGCACCCGCCCACGAACGCACGGGTGTCGGCTTCGACCGGCAGACCCAGGAGGGCACGGTCGTCGAGGTCGTCAGGGTCGACTGCGCGGACGTCAACGCCTCGCAGGTGCCCCCGACCGGAGACACCTCCACGCCCTCGGGCAGGGAGGCGGTCGCCGGGCAGTCGGGGCAGTGCAGGAAAGCCACGGTCGAAGTGACGACCGGAGAGGACAGGGGCCGCAGGTTCGTCGAGATCATCCAGCCCGACGCCACCCGTCAACTTGAGGAGGGCCAGGGCGTTGTAGTGGCCTTCGCACCCGACGCGCCGCGCGATCTCCAGTACTCCGTGACGGACGTGGACCGTACGGTCCCCATGGCCCTGCTGGCGGGGATCTTCGCCCTCGCGGTGGTCGTGGTGGGGAGGCTGCGCGGCCTGATGGCGCTGATCGCGCTCGCCGTCTCGTTCGCGGTGCTGACGCTGTTCATCCTGCCGGCGATCCTGCAGGGCTCGAATCCGCTCGTCGTCGCCGTGATCGGGGCCAGCGCCATCATGCTGATCGCCCTCTACACCTGCCACGGCCTGACGGCCCGTACGTCGGTGGCCGTCATCGGCACCCTCATCTCGCTGATGCTGATCGGGCTGCTCGGTTCGCTCTTCATCGGCTGGGCGCACCTGTCCGGCAACACGGATGACAACACCGGCCTCATCCACGGCCTGTACCCGGGCATCGACATGAGCGGCCTGCTCTTGGCCGGTGTGATCATCGGTTCGCTCGGCGTGCTCGACGATGTGACCGTCACGCAGACATCCGCAGTGTGGGAACTGCACCAGGCGGACCCCACGATGGGCGTGCGCCAGCTCTACCGCGCGGGTATCAGGATCGGACGCGACCACATCGCCTCGGTCGTCAACACCCTCGTACTCGCCTATGCGGGCGCGGCCCTTCCCCTGCTCCTCCTCTTCTCGATCGCGCAGAGCAGTGTGGGCACCGTGGCCAACAGCGAACTGGTCGCAGAGGAGATCGTCCGGACGCTGGTCGGCTCGATCGGTCTGGTCGCCTCGGTGCCGGTGACGACGGTGCTCGCGGCCCTGGTGGTCTCCGCGGACCGCACGGAACTCGGCGCGGAGGCCGGAGCTCCGGCCTCCGCGCGGACCGGCAGGGGACGGCGCCGTAAGGTGTGATCCGGGGGCAGGGGACACGCGGCCCCCTGGCGGCCGGTGTTCGATGGCCCTGCCGGGCTTCTGCGCTCAGCCCGCGTTCTGTTCCTTCGCCAGGATGCGGCCCAGAGCCTCTTCCAGATTGCCGTCGAAGTCACTCAGCGTGTGCTCCTGTCCCAATGGCACCAGCTTGTCCGTCCGGTCGAGGAAGGCCACAAGAGGTGCCGTGCCGGCCCGGAAGAGTGCGCGGTCGGCGCCGACCTGCAACCGGATGTGTACGTCCGAGAGCCCTTCGGGCTCGGTGGGGCCGATGTGCACATCGCCGTCACCGCTGGGGCTGTTGAGACCGTCGAGCAGCAGCTCACGGCCGAAAGCCCAGGTGACGGGGGCGTCACCGGGCAGGTGGAAGGTCATCCGGATCGCATACGGATCGCTGACCTCGTACCGCAGCTCCACCGGAATACGGAAGGAAAGCTCCTCGGAGACGAGGAAGCTCATCATGACCTCTGCTTGAACCGACTCGCGCATCGTTCAACCCCGCAGTAGATGAATCTGGCCAGGAATGATCCCCCATGGCCCTATTGACGCCATCGTGGTGCACGCGCTAGCAGATCACAAGGAGTGATTTTTCAGATACTGATAGAGAACACGAACGAGCGCAAGAGCGCTGTCACTTCGCAGCGTAGTTGTTCGATTGCAGCGAGCAACCGTTCCTCTTCCTGTAGGGGGAGAGATACAGCCATCGCAGCCACGGCGGATCCGACGGTGATCGGGATGGCCGCGCACACCGTTCCGATGGCGTACTCCTGGCGCTCGACGACCGGTTCCGAACGCTTCATCGCCCTGAGCCGGGCCAGGAGCGTCTGACGGTCCCGTACCGAGTAACGCGTCAGCGGTCTGACGGGATACCGGTCGAGATGGTCCTCGCGCGCACGCTCGTCGAGCTGGCCCAGCAGGCACTGCCCGATCGCGTGGGCGTGACCGGCCTCACGAAACGCGACCCACTCCCGCACCGCGGGGGCGGAAGGCGAATCGGCCACCGCGATCATCTCGATCTCGCCCTCGCGGTACAGGGCGCAGTACACGGGGGCACCGATGACCTCCGCCCAGTGCGCGAGGGAGTCGACGATCACCCCAGGACGCGGGGTAGCGGGGCCGCCGCCCAGCCGCTCGGCGGCCGCGCCGAAGAGGAAGACGCCGTTCTCCCGGCGGAGGTAGCCCTCGTGGGTCAGGGTGCGCAGCAGGTGATAGGCGGTGGGGAGGGGAAGCCCGGCCTCCCT
Organism: Streptomyces sp. NPDC057428; assembly: GCF_042803195.1. Classification (NCBI taxonomy): domain Bacteria; kingdom Bacillati; phylum Actinomycetota; class Actinomycetes; order Kitasatosporales; family Streptomycetaceae; genus Streptomyces; species Streptomyces sp. NPDC057428. Next base: position 34,321 of record NZ_JBHVCT010000041.1, on the reverse strand, counting down.
GGCGAGCTGCTTGGCCGGCGCCCCGTCCCGATGGGTGCCCACAGCCTCCATAAGTCGCAACGCCCGCTGAACCGAACCGATCAACGTCGGAACAGCGGTGCTCGATGCCGTGGTCACAGGTCGCCCCCAGGCATGGTGACGGGCCGTCAGCCCTCCCGTGGGGGCCGCCCCCACGGGCCCGCCGCGAAACTGGGGTCCTGAGACCGGACGGTCGCACAAACCACTGGGCAGGATGGTAACGAGCCGTCATTTCCCAGCTGGCGGCAGCGGTACGTCACTGTATCGGCACGACCCGCCACGGGAAGGTTTTCGTCCTGGACTTAGCTCCGCTGGGCTAACGCCCGAATCCATGGCCACCGGCCGCCCTCCGGCCAAGCCACCTGTCCGGCGACCGCCGGCCGCGCGAAGAACTCCCCTCCGGCCGCCGTGGACCTTCTACCAGTCGCTGCGCGAGGACGACGCCATGAACTTCCGTACGACGAAGATCAGGCCACCCACCAGGACGACGAAGACCAGCGCCTTGAACAGCAGACCGATGACGAATCCGATGACGCTGGCGATCAGGCCCCCGAACACGACGATCGCGATGAGAGGCACCGCGACCCACTTCACCCACCAGGGCATTCCCGCGAAAATCTCCCGCACCGCCATCGCCGCTACCTCGTCTCTGTGAGTTCCTGCCTCGATGCTAGAGGCGCGGGGGTGGACGACGGGGGGCCGGGAGCCCTTGGAGTCCCCTGAACGATCCCCTAGGGAATCCCGGCGGCGGCAAGGACGCGTCCCGGGGGGATGTGGCCGGGAGAGCCTCCGAACGGGGTGCCGTTCAGCCCTCCGGAGGCGAGAACACCACCATCACACGGAGATCCTCGGTGATGTGGTGGAACTTGTGGGCGGTCCCGGCCGGTACGTACACCACGCTCCCCCTCCCCACCTGTGTCGTCTCCGTGCCGACGGTGATGGAGGCGCGACCGCTCACGACGAGGTACACCTCGTCCTGTTTGTGCGGCTGCTGGGGGTCGAGCGCTCCGGCGTCCAGGGCGTAGAGGCCCACGGACATGTTGGGTTCCCGGACGAACTGCAGGTAGGCCCCGTCATTGGCGGCTCGTTCCGCCTCCAGCTCGTCCAGTCTGAATGCCTTCATCGCGCGTCCGCCCCTCGTACCCGTACTCGTCCGTCCGGCCTGTGCCCGCCACAGATCACGTCTGCCACGATCAGACACATGAAGCATTTCGTAGTCAAGACGATCGCCAACGCGGGTGCGCTGGCCGTGGCCATCTGGCTGCTCCAGGACATCACGCTGACCGGCGACAGCACCGGGCGCAAGGTACTCACACTGATATTGGTCGCCCTGCTCTTCGGCCTGCTGAACTTCATCGTCAAGCCGGTGGTGACGCTGCTCACCCTGCCCCTGTTCATCCTGACGCTCGGGCTGATCACTCTGGTCGTCAACGCCCTCATGCTGATGCTGACCTCATGGCTGGCCGATGTCGTCGATCTGAACTTCCATGTCGAGGGCTTCTGGACCGCGGTCCTCGGCGGCCTGATCATCTCGGTCGTGTCCTGGGCGCTCAACGTCGTCCTCCCCGACGAGGACTGAGCCGTCGCCTGGTGGCACAGTGCGGAGCGGAGCGGAGCGGACCGGTGGACACCGGTGGACGCCGGGGAGAACAGAGGAACGAGCATGAGCATGGACGACGGAACACGGGCCGTACGAGCGGGCCTGCCAGAGCCGGAGCAGTACGAGCCCACACTTCCGGGTCCTGTCTTCGCCGCGCACTTCCACCTGTCCGGAGAGCCCGTCGGTCCCTACACGTACGGCCGGGAGACGAATCCGACCTGGACCCATCTCGAACGGGCCATCGGAGACCTGGAGGCCCCGGGGGAGCGGGTCGAGACCACCGTCTTCGCCTCCGGCATGGCTGCCGTCTCGGCCGTCCTGCTGTCCCAGGCGCGCACGGGCGACGTGGTGGTCCTGCCAGACGACGGCTACCAGGCGCTCCCTCTCGTGAGGCAACAGCTCGAGGCGTACGGCGTCGAGGTCCGGACGGCGCCGACCGGCGGTGACGCCCAGCTGGAGCTCCTGGAGGGGGCCAAGCTGCTGTGGCTCGAGACGCCGTCCAATCCGGGACTCGACGTCTGTGACGTGCGCAGGCTGGTCGAGGCGGCCCACGCGGCGGACGTGCTGGTCGCGGTCGACAACACGCTCGCCACGCCGCTGGGCCAGCGGCCCATGGAGCTGGGGGCGGACTTCTCGGTGGCCAGCGACACGAAGGGCATGACCGGTCACGGGGACATCCTGCTCGGCCACGTGACCTGCCGGGACCCGCAGCTCGCCGCGGAGGTACGGCGCTGGCGCAAGGTGGTCGGCGCGATCCCCGGTCCGATGGAGGCCTGGCTCGCACACCGGTCGCTGGCCACGCTGCAGCTGCGGATCGACCGGCAGTGCGCGACCGCTCTCACCCTGGCCGAGGCGCTCTCCGCGCGCGCGGACGTGACGGGACTGCGCTACCCGGGACTTCCCGGCGACCCGTCCTACCCGACCGCCGTGCGGCAGATGAGGCGCTTCGGGTCGGTCGTCTCCTTCGAGCTGGCGGACGAACGGACCGCGGAGCGCTTCCTGGCCGCCCTGCGGCTGGTCGACGACGCGACCAGTTTCGGCGGCGTCCGCTCCACCGCGGAGCGCCGGGCCCGCTGGGGCGGGGACGCCGTGGCGGCGGGCTTCGTACGGTTCTCCGTCGGCGCCGAGGATCCCGCGGATCTGATCGCCGACGTGCAGAGCGCGCTGGACGCGGCCTCGCACTGAGCGTCCGCCCGATGGTCCTGCAGGACCGGTCCGGGACTGGGCGTCCCCGTCCACCGGACCGGTCCTGCTGCGGACGAGCGGTCCGAGTCTCCCCCCTCGTGACTCGGACCACCCCGGTTCCTGCGCAAAGAACCGCCTGGACAAGGCTAGTTGACCGTGCGTCAGTGTCCAATCACAGTAGCGGCAGCGCCCTATCGACATATCTATGGTTGTGATGGTCGGGCAGACGGATCGGACGGGCGAGGGGGCGGACCATGGATCTGGCGTTGCTGCGTACGTTCGTCACGGTTCACCGGGCCGGCTCGTTCACCCGTGCCGCGGCACTGCTCGGCCTGTCCCAGCCCGCTGTCACCTCGCAGATCCGCTCGCTGGAACGACAACTGGGCCGCCCTCTCTTCCTGCGCAAGGCCCGCTGGGTGACCCCGACCACCGTGGGCGACGAGCTCGCCCACCGGGCCGGGCCGCTCCCCACCTGGACGCGCTGATGGACATAGTCGAGGCGGGCCTGGACGACGAGGCGGGCGTGCGGACGCTGCATCTGACGGGCCCCCGGAGTTCACCTCGCTACGGGCCATGCCGGCCCTGGCCCGGCTGGTCTCCCAGGGACTCGCGTTGCGCGGCACATTCCTCGCGAACAGCGAGGAAGCGCTGGAAGGACTGGCTGCCGGACACCACGATCTGGCCATCGCGACGGCCCGGCCTCGTGGTGGGCAGCTGACCTCCACGACGCTCTGCGACGAGGAGCACGTGCTGATCGCGGCGCCACGCTGGGCCGGGCGGCTCGGGCCCGGAGCCCTGAAGCACAAAGGACCCGTCCTGCTGGAGCAGCTCCCGGTCGTCGAGGTGCACGAGAGCCTCCCTCTGGTCTCGCGCTACTGGGCAACCGTCTTCGACAGTCGTCCGGCTGCCTCCGCCGCCGTCATCGTTCCCGACCTGCGTGCCGTGCTGGAGTGCGCCGCGGCCGGGAGCGGTCTCGCGGTGCTGCCCCGCTACCTCTGTGAGAGCGCCTTGGAGCGGGGCGAGATAGTCGCGCTGCTCGACCCCGCGGTACCCCCGCTCCGCACCTATTTCCTCATCGCGAGGACCGGCACACTCGGCCTCCCCCACATTGCGCGGGCGCACGAGTGGCTGGTGCGTGCTGCCGTGGACTGGTGACCGGTATGCCGACAGGAGTTTCAGATCGGCCTTCCTGGGCCACTCTCTTGCCATGACCGAACGTCCTGTGGTCAAGCGCACAGCCCGAGCCGTCCTGCTCGACGGCGATGACCTGATCCTCATCAAGCGGACCAAACCCGGGGTCGATCCGTACTGGGTCACGCCCGGGGGCGGAGTCGAGCCGGAGGACTCCACCGTCGTCGAGGCGCTCCACCGTGAGATCGACGAGGAGCTCGGCGCCAAGGTCGTCGATGTGGTGCCGTGTTTCGTCGACACCGTCGAGCACATCGTCGGCGATGGCGTCAAAGGCGTGAAGGTGCAGCACTTCTTCGTCTGCCGCCTGGCGTCGATGGACACCTCGCTCCGTCACGGCCCGGAGATCGAGGAGCCCTGCGGGGAGTACGAGATCGTGCGGGTTCCCTTCAGCCGCGTCGGCATCGCGGCGGTGCACCTGGTGCCACTTTCGTTGCGCCACTACCTGGACGGCAACATCGAGGGGGTACGAGCCCTGCACGCCCCCGACCTGGGCTGAGCTGCATCTCCCTGGCCCGAGCACGATCGGGGCGTGGCACGGGTGCGGCCGTGAACCGTCGAAGCGTGCGGCGCGGGTGGAGCCTGATGCGATCCGAGTGCACGGCGCGGGTGGAGCGCGCCGTGTACGCCGAGGCCAGTAGGGACGGATACTCCCGCTGCCGGATGACCCCGCGTCCGGCGCTTGGGGCCGTGTTTCACGTGAAACCACTCAAGCGTCCCGCACGCCGAGCCACTCTCGTCCTCCATGTAGCGGTGACCGTGGTTCTGGCTGACGCTCGCCGCAACGGGACTGTCGGTCTTCTCGCTCCGCCCCGGCATCGAGGCCGCGGCCCGGGGTGCGACCGGCATCGACCGTCATCGCACCCTCGGTGGCCACGGCCACGTACATCTTCATCACCGCGATATCGGTGCTGAAGCCGTGGGGACCGACCCGCCGTGGCCGGCTCCTGCGGCTGTCCCGGGAGCCCGGTCGGCGGCCAGGGGGGCCCGGCTGACCGTGCGGCGCTCCAGCGTGCCGGAGAACACGGCCAGGAGAAGGGCCGAGGCCGCGAGCACGGCACCGACCCAGTTGGGGGCGGTGTAACCGAAGCCGGCGGCGATGACGATGCCCCCGAGCCATGCCGATAGCGCGTTCCCCAGATTGAAGGCTCCGATGTTGACAGCCGAGGCCAGGGTGGGCGCACCCGCGGCCTGGTCGAGAACCCTCTTCTGCAGCGGTGGGACGGTCGCGAAGCCCAGGCCTCCGATGAGGACGATGGTGATCGCTGCCGCGATCTTGTTGTGCGCGGTCAGGGTGAACAGGGCCAGAACCACGGCGAGCGCACCGAGCGACACATACAACATGGGCATCAGGTGGCGGTCCGCGAACTTGCCCCCGAGAAGGTTGCCGCCGACCATCCCGAGCCCGAAGAGAACCAGCAGCCAGGTGACGGACGACGTCGCGTAACCGGCGGTCTCCGTCATCATCGGCGTGATGTAGGTGATCGCCGCGAACACCCCGCCGAAGCCGAGAACCGTCATTGCCATGGCGAGCAGTACCTGGACGTTACGGAACGCGGCCAGCTCGTGCCGGAGCCGGACACCCTGGGGCTTCGGCTGCTCGGGGACCAGCTTGGCGACGCCGGCCAGCCCGAGAACTCCCAGTCCGGCGACGACCAGGAACGTGAGTCGCCAGCCGAAGTTCTGCCCGATGTAGGTCCCCAGCGGCACACCGACGACATTGGCGACGGTGAGCCCGGTGAACATCAGGGCGATGGCGCCGGCCTTCTTCTGCGGGGCGACCAGATCGGCGGCGACAACGGATCCGATACCGAAGAAGGCTCCGTGTGCGAGCGAGGCGATCACCCGTCCGGCGAGCATCACGCCGAGAACAGGAGCGAGCGCGGAGACCACGTTGCCCACGATGAACAGCCCCATAAGGATCATCAGCATGCGCTTACGGGACACCCGGGTGCCCAGGACCGTCATCAGCGGAGCACCGAGAACGACACCCAGGGCATAACCCGTGACGAGAAAGCCGGCTGTCGGGATCGAGACCTGGAAGTCCGCCGCGACATCAGGGAGGAGTCCAATGATCACGAACTCCGTGGTCCCGATACCGAATGCCCCCATGGCAAGGGCGAGGAGTGCAAGCGGCATGCGTGCCACCTTCCAAAAGATTGCATAAGCGCCTTACGGGCGCTCACAATAATTGCAGACGCTGACTAAATGCAAGCACGGGCTATTGCGGATGTGCCCTATCCTGGAGGCAACCAGCTCCCGCACGGAGGGAAGACCCATGACAGCGACCGATCCCGCACTGACGGCCCTGGCCCAGAACTGGTGCGCTCTCTCCCTGCTCCACGGAAAGATCGAGGCACGCATCGAGCGGGCGCTGCAGTCCCACCACGACCTCAGTGCGCGAGAGTTCTCGCTGCTCGACGTCCTCAGCCGCCAGCACAGCGGCACGGGGGGCCATCTGCAGATGAAGCAGGTGGCCGACGCCGTGGTGCTCAGCCAGAGCGCCACCACCCGGCTGGTCACCCGACTCGAGGACCGCGGTCTGCTCACGCGGTATCTCTGCGACACGGACCGCCGGGGCATCTACACGGATGTCACGGAAGCGGGTCTCACACTTCTGGGCGAGGCCAGGCCCACCAACGACATCGCGCTGCGCGCCGCTCTGGACGAGGCCGGCGAGAACCCGGAGCTCGCGCCACTCGTCCGCACGGTCGAAGCACTCAAGGTGCCTGCCTGAAGCTCGACGCGTGCAAGGTGTGGCCCACCCCGGAGTTGCGTGCCCGCCGACCGACCGCCGCCGCAGACGCCCGCCCGGGCTCAACGGTCCGAGGGGTCCCTCCCGTAACCCGTGTCGTACAAAGCTTTTTTCCCGGGCCGGCGAGTTGCGTACTCTGCCGATCATGAGCGATCTCGACATACGCCCTGCCGCGCCCACGGACATCCCGGCCGTCGTGGCCATGCTGGCCGACGACCCGCTGGGGGCGCGGCGCGAGTCCCCGGACGACCTCGCCCCGTACCATGCCGCGTTCCAGCGGCTCGCCGACGACCCGAACCAGCATCTGGTCGTGGCCGTGCGCGAAGGGCGTGTCGTGGGGACACTGCAGCTCACGGTCATTCCCGGGCTCTCGCGACGCGGGGCCACCCGTTCCCTCATCGAAGGTGTCCGCGTCCACGCCGACGAGCGGGGCAGCGGCCTCGGCACCCAGCTGATCCAGTGGGCGGTCGACGAATCCAGGCGCCAGGAATGCCAACTGGTACAGCTGACGTCTGATGCCACGCGACTTGACGCCCACCGCTTCTACGAGCGGCTCGGCTTCACAGCGAGCCATGTGGGGTTCAAGCTCGCACTGTGAACACGTAGGCCCCGGGAAGCTCCGGACCACAAGAGGGCAGGCGCATGTACCGCATCGACGACGAGCAGCGCAGGAGCAGGCTGGGGCGACGCCATCTACTGGCTCCGTCCGAGCGCACCCACTCGGTCGTGGAGGTGGCCGACGCCTTGGTGGCGCTGCACGCGACCGACGCCGCGACGCTCCACCTCTCGGTGTGCGCGCGCCTGTCGGAGCCGGGGAGCACCGTCGTGGAGCGAGCGCTCTACGAGGACGTCTCGCTGGTCCGCCTGCTCTCCATGCGGAACACCCTGTTCACCGTCTCCACGGACCTCGCACCCGTCGTCGACGCGTCGAACGCCCGCGCAGTGGCAGCCAAGGAGCGGCTCAAGCTGCTCAAGCATCTACGGGAGGACGGCAACGGCCTGGGAGAGCGGTGGCTCGCCGATACCGAGAACGAGACGCTCGCCGCTCTGGCCGCCCGGGGGCAGGCGACGGGAAGTGAGCTCTCCGCTGCGGTACCGGCTCTGCGTACGAAGATCACAGTCTTCCCTGGTACGAAGCAGGAGGCGGTGCAGGGAGTCGCCTCGCGCGTCATCAGGGTGCTCGCCGCGGACGGCCGGATCCGACGCGACCGGCCGCGCGGTTCCTGGACATCGAGCCAGTTCCGCTGGACGGCCGCCGAGCCGTGGCCGGCGTCGGAGCCCGCCGCGGCGCGGGCGGAGTTGGCCAGGCGCTGGCTCCGCTCGTACGGTCCGGCGACCGAAGGGGACCTGAAGTGGTGGGCCGGCTGGGGCCTCCGCGAGACGCGTGCGGCCCTGGCCGCCGCAGGTGCGCAGGAGGTGCTGCTCGACAGCGGGGCCGTCGGCCTGGTCGCCCGGGGTGATCACGCTCCGGAGACGCCACCGGAACCTTGGGCGGCCCTGCTGCCCGGCCTGGATCCGAGTGCGATGGGGTGGGCCGACCGCGGCTTCCATCTGCCGGCCGGTCATCGTGCCGCGCTGTTCGACCGAGCCGGCAACGCCGGCCCGACGGTGTGGTGGAACGGCACGGTGGTGGGCGGCTGGGCCCAGCGTGCGGACGGTGAGCTGGTGTGGCGGCTCGTGTCCGACGTGGGCGAGGAGGCCTCCCGACTCGTCGAGGCAGAGGCAGCCCGGCTGTCGGCGTGGGCGGGCGCGGCCAGGATCACTCCACGCTTCCGTACGCCGCTGGAACGTGAGCTGACGGCCTGATACTCCCGTCCGCCCGAACACCTCCCGCACGTGCTCCGAAAGCGCGGCACGAGTCCAGCTACGGTCAGTCCGGAGGTCGAGGGCGGTATGCACAAGGGCCGAGGGCGGGGTGGCCGGCGGTTCACGTGAAACGCCGGCCACGGCTCTCAGGTGGCGAGCCCCCGCCAGCCCCCTTCGTCCACGCCGCCGGGAACGTCCGCGCCCCGGTCGTACGGTTCCCGGGTGAAGGCGAACGACCCGAGGTCCAGGTGATCGACCGTGCCGTCGGCCGCGCGCACGATCCTGAGCGTCTCCCCCGCGTAGTAGCCGTTCAGGCCGGTCCAGGTCCCATCGGGGCACGCCCGGAACCGGGCCGAGCGGCCGGGCCCGCGCAGTGGCTGGAGTTCCAGGCCTCGGTCGGCCAGCAGCTTCAGGCCGTAGACGTGAGTACCCCAGTGCCAGGTGCCCGTCAGCGCGAGCAGTTCTTCGTCGAACTCGGGGAGCGGGCGCCACGGCTCCGGAATTCTGGGCTCCGCGTCCGCGACGATCTGCAGGAGGTCCGCGGCGATCGAGCCCGTAAGCGGACCGGAGGTGGCGTTGGAGAGCACCACCGCAGCGACATCGTCCTCGACGCTGAACCACAGAGCGGCGACGAAGCCCGGCAGCGATCCCGAATGGCCGAGCAGCGTGCGCTCGCTCCTTCGTACGGCCTGCAGACCGAGTCCGTAGGTGGCCGCCCAGTCGCCCGCCTCCGACGGCGCGGCCGGGGCACGCATCTCCTCCACCGAGGAGGCACTCAGCACACGGTCGTCGCCGTGAACCATGAGCGAAGCGAAACGCAGAAGGTCGGTGGTCGTCGACCAGAGCTGTCCGGCGGGAGCCATGAGCCCGAGATCCTCGGCCGGCTCGGGCAGCATGACGTCCGCCCACGGGTGGACCGCCCAGCCACCGGCGTGCGGGGACCGGGCCTCAGGGCTCGTGCGGTCCATTCCCAAGGGCTCCAGGACCTCGCGGCGCAGCACGTCGGCCCAGGGCTCTCCGCGAAGCTTCTCGACGAGCGAACCGAGAAGCGTGTAACCGGGGTTGGAATAGTGATGGCCATGACCGGCCGGGTGCATCAACGGCTTCTCACCCAGCACGTCGGCCAGTCCCGGCCGGGTGTCCCCCGGCGTCCTCTCCCACCATGGAGCGGGAGTCTCGGCCCCCAGGCCCGCGCTGTGTCCGAGTAGTTGGAATACGGTCACGTGGCCCGCCTCCGTACCGGGAAGGTGCTTCTCCAGAGGATCGTCCAGCTCGAGCACGCCCTCGTCACGCAGGCGCATCACCAGCACAGCGGTGAACGTCTTGGTGATGGAGCCGATCCGGAACTGCGTATCGCCGTCAGGGGCATGGCCCTCCACACAGCTCCGGGCACCGCTCCAGGCGATCCGGCCGTCTCTCTGTACCGCGGCGACGAGCGAAGGTGTCCGCCCTTCGGTCTGCGCGGTGGCCACACGATGGAGCAGTGCACGTCGAGTGCTGGGGAGCAGGGATTCGGAAGAGGTCATGCCCAAGAATGGCCCGTACCGCGCTCAGCTGACGAACCGTCTTCCGGCCGCCGGAAGCACCGGGTCCGAACCCTCGGAGCACCTTGCGTTCCCGTGGTCGTTGCGACAGTCTTGTTCAGGCCAAGGCGCTGGACGGCATCCTGACCGGCTCGGAGTCGAGGTTGGACGCCGTGCTCGACCTGGAGCTTCCCGAGGCCGAGGTGGTCAGGCGGATCGTGGGAAGGCGGCTGTGCCGTCGGAACCACGAACACATCTTCCACATCGAGTGCAGCCCACCTGAAGCGGCGGGAGCCTGCGACGTATGCGGCGGTGAGCTGTACCAGCGTGATGACGACCGCGAGACGACCGTTCGCAAACGGCTGAAGGTCTATCGCAGCGCGACGCACCCGGTCGTCGACCACTACCGGGCCCAGGGTCTGGTGGCCACGATCCCGGCCTTCGGTCAGGTCCAGGAGGTCCTGGACCGCGCTCGTCGCGATCGGCCGGGGCCAGGACAACGCCTCAGGCGCGTCGGGCTGTTGACCTTCGCACGGAGAGGTGCGGGGCTGCCGCCCCGGATGAGGGCCGCCGGCCGACCGGGCGAGTCGACCGACGAGTCCGCCCAGGGCCGCCACTCGACGCCCGTGCTGTCCCGGAAACGAAGACCGGCTGCCACGGCAGGGAGGTCCACGGCGTCGCGTCCCAGGTGTGAAGGCCATGCGGTCAGCTCCGGGAGCGGCGCGGCCCACCAGGAACTGCACGCAGACTGTAGGTTCTCGCTTTCGGTGTCATAACGCGACGCTGTGACCTGCAGGTCTTAGCGGTGTCTCACCCGGGTTGGCCAGCGTTCTGTCTCACGGCCGTGTCACTTCCTCGCAGCCACCGCAGCTCGCAGCCGAGGTCCCCCAAGGTCATCCAAAGAGCAGTTCAACGTTCGAGTCGACGCAGAACTTCAATACGATCACGAGCTGTCGCGCATCCTCGATGTGCCGCAAGAGAGTGGGGTCGCCTTCCTCGGTCTCCCACTTCCTGATGATCTCGGCCAGCCGGGGCAGAACCCTGGCGCAGTCGGCAGCGGATAGGTCGCCGGCATCATCAGGATGGTCAAGCAGAGGCTCAAGCGTCGATGTGATCTCGCTCCATTGTCGGTCCCCGCCGAAACCCCACATGTCCGGCAGTGCGAACCCCTCGGACTGCGCCAGCCGCTGGCGGAAGGCCTTGAAACCCGAGTAGGACCAGCTGACATCCGGGCTGGTGAGGTCACCATCCCCAGGGAACAGGCACAATCCCACGAAGCCTCCTCGATCAAGACTTCATGATCGAGCCGGCAGCGCGGGTGCGGCAAGTGACTATCGGCCCCGGGGCAGGGGCCGCGGTCACATGATCAGCGGATCTGCCATGAGGACGACTCGATCGGCCTCGACATCGAAGCCGAGCACCGGATGCCCGTAGTCGCCCTCCGGATCCATCATGACGGGCTTGCCCAGGCGTCGCCCGATCTCCCGCAGGAAGCCGCAGAAGACATCAAGTCGCTGCTGCCCCTGCAACTCCCGCAGGTCAACGTCGAAGTCGATGACCTTGTCGTCAAGGAAGCGAAAGATCGCCAGAACATCTGGAGCCGGCCAGACCCGCAGGTCCGGGCACTCAGCGTCCGCCGGACGAGACAGCACGGTTTCCGCCCGGGGCACCGGCAACACTGTCCCGCCTTCCGAGTACCGGCACTTCCAACCCCTCTCGCCGACAAGATCGAGGACCGCCTGCCAGTCCTGCACCGAACAGCCTGGGACATGCAGGTCCGGCAGCGACCCCATCGAGTCCGGTTCGAAGAAACAGCTCACGTCATCCCATAGAAGATCAGCCACATCGCCATGCTGCCCGGCTCCCCGATCCCACGCAGCCCCGTTTCCCTTGACCGCCCCTGGCTAGCAATCACGACGGCCGGGCTGTGATCTGCCGACGGGCGTCGTGCCAGAGCTCCTCGAACTCGACGGAGGTCAGCTCCTCCGGGTGGTGGCCTTCCCACTCGGAGACGGGCAGTTCCGCTGTGATCCCGAACCTGTTGTCGTACTCGTCGAGGTGGCTTGTGTCGCGGGCGTGCTGTCATTCGGCGAGGGAGGCGGCTGCAATCGGGGTCAGCTCAGGCCCTTCAAGCTCGATCTGTCGGGTCACCCAACCCTCAACGTCGACCTCGAAGTAGAACCAGACGTCTTCCTCGTCCCAGTAGCAGCGCATCCATGTCTTCACGAGCCCATGATGGCGGCTATCTGCGCGCCAGCCGCTGCGGTGTCCAATTCCTGTGGATCGTCATCTGGACTACTGGGATGCTCCTGCTGTGACCACCACGACGAGCGAACTGCAGACCGGCGCCGGATGGGACGGCCCCTATTACCGTGTCCTCGCCGAAGGGTTCGAGGCCCTGTTCCTTCCAAGCCCTGACGAGGTGCTTGATGAGGTCTGCAATGTGGATGTCGAGGTTCACCTTCCCGATGGCTCTCGCTGGAGCGCGACGATCTTCACCCTCGCCGAGGTGGACCGGCTGATGAGGAGATGGGCGGGGACCGGAGAAGCCGCAGGGGGCCGGTGCTTCTGGTGCTCAGACGGGCTGATCGTTCGGGACCCTGGCATCCAAGGCATGGTGGGCGTGATCGCCGAACTGCTTGCGTCGGACGAGTTCGACGGAGCCTTTCATCGCCTTTCCGACCCGGAGTGAACTCCGGATTTCACGACGCCGCACCATCTTGAGACGTGCGAATAGCCCTGAGCACCCTCCTCCCCAAGAGAGTCAGCGTCATGGGCCGGCCGCGTTCGGCTCTGACCAGCAGCGGTCCGCCGAGCTCTCGCTCGATCCGGTTGATCTGCGCGGCGAGGGTGAACGTGTTGAGACCGAGGCCACTCGCCGCCGCGCCCAGGCTGGGAAAGGCGGATGCAGCCGCGAACCGCCTCAAGCGTTCACTGGCACCCTGACCGCCTAGTGCTGGCCGGAGGACACGCGGCGCTCGATGGGCCTGGTCGACAGCGCGAAGTGCCTGACTGTGGCTGGCTCCCCCGCGTGATCGCAGCGGGACGTTGTGGGTGTGGGCCCAGCGGGCCATGTTCGCGGTGCTCATCCCGGCTTCTCGGGCGAGGTCCGGGAGGGTCCGGCGGCGGTGGACGTACTGCTCGATGAGCCAGGCCCGTTCGATGGTGCCGCGGCGTTTGTAGTCCTTGGGGCCCTCGCGGAGCGGGATGCCGTACTCCTTGTCGAGATCGGTCAGCACTCTGCGGGAGAAGCCGGTGAGGGTGGCGATCTGCTGAAGGGACCGGTGCTCGTCAAGGTAGAGCCGGGTCAGGGCGCTCTGCCGGAATGGCTTGCCGTGCATGCTGCCGGATGCGGCCGGTGGCCCTGGCGGCGCTCTTCGGCCGCGTCGGCCGCAGCTTGCCGTACGGACCCTCCGGCCGACCGGCGATATCCCGGTTCCGCTTCGTACTCAACCGGAACAACGGATGGCGTCGCTCCAGCTCCTCCAGCAGCCGAAACGCCGTCGCCCGACTCGCTGCGGCACAATCCCATCACCGAACCGCGCAATCACCCGAGACCGAGTCCGCTCAATCACCATCGTCCGCGACGGCCGTGACTGATCGGTGTGCTCGACCATCACCTCAACCGCCGTCTCCACCCACCGGTCGTCAACTCCCGAGTGGGGCTTCCCCGTTGCCCTCTTCGGTGCGAGCCCGGCTTCTCCGCGACGACGGAAATCAGCGACCACTGCTTCACGGCGCGAAGAGATACCCCCAGCTCATCGGCCTTGGCCGTGTATCGCGCCTCCCACGGTCGCTCCGGGCGATACTCCGGGCGCGGCTCACCGTCGCGTGCCAGTTCCGGGGATCCAGATCGGTATCCCGTCAGAACCTCCCGGACGTGTTCGGCGCGTTCAAGAACCTTCGCCCGTGCTGAGCTATCGAGCTGGCCCAGTACGACCGAAGCGATCTCCTCTTCGTCGTCAGCTGACGGCCCCGGTCCGTCTGGGCTGACAGCGGCACGGTCGGAGAACAGGAGTTCCTTGAGTGAGAGCCGCAGCAACCGCCCCTGGCCGTCCTTCAAGACCACCTCGTTGCCTGCCGTGGTCGCGGCCATCTCCACCACCTCGACAGCCTCCCCGTCGTAGCGGAAGCGCGTACCGACCCCGAGCCGAGCCGCCGCCCTGCTCACGCCGCCCACCTCAGAACGTGCGAAGGGCTGAGCGTCCGATCGAGGTCGGTGACAAGAGATTGTGTCCAGAGCAAATGGTGGATAGCGGAGCGGACTTGAGGTTTCGGACGATCCGGTAGACAGCCCACGGCCTGCCCCAGAGGGACACCGTCGAGTTCAGCTTCCCGAAGCTCTTCCAAGACTTCGGCGCTGAACAGCCAATCCCTTCGATAGCCCGCCAGGAACCGGATGTTCTCCAGCTCCGCGGCCGGGGGCTCGCTCCAGACTTCGTACTTCCATCCACGTGATTCGACCGCCCGCCGGGTCCAGTCAAAGGTGAACGCAACCTCCGGTTTGGACAACTCGTGCAGCGGCTTGACGTCGACGACCACCGGAACCTGCCCGGTGAGCAGGAGATAGTCAGGGATGTGCCGACGGACCTTCGCCTCCAGCACCGCCTTCAGCAAGAAGGGCTGGGCAACGATGCCGCGTACCGCAGGATCGAAGTCAGCGAAGAGTAACCGGGTGAGCTCCAGGCGCGACTCGTAGATCACGTGATCGCGCATCGTCGCCGACCAGTAGGTGCCCGAGTAGTGCTTCTGGCCCTTGTGCCAGCGGAACGTCCGCCAGGGCATGGTCGAAGCCAGACCTGGCTGGCTCGGTAGCCCAGAACCGATCTTCGACGACCTGGCCGTTCCGACGACGCATGCTCACAGTCGCAGCGATGTCCACCGCACCCCCCAGCCCACAACACGAGTGACTCTCCGTGTAGCCAAGGTGCCAGTGCTCGCTCGCCGCGTGGAGGGGTCGGCACTTTCCTTCACTCGGAAGAGCGAAGGCTCCGAGCTGCGTGTCCTGTCGCAGTGCAGCTGACAGATCGTGGGCCGCTGACCTGCTGGGTTGCCATGTCGTTTGAGAACGCCGCGGGCCGGCGTTCTCAAACGGCATGGCTTTCACGGAAGCGCGCTGGTGTTGGGCAAGGACAGCTCAGCCGTCTCGCTCTTCGGCAAGGCTGCCCGTGGCCGTCCGGAGACGGTGCCAGGCCGCTTCCAGACGTTCGGCGTAGTCGGCGGCGAAGTTTCCAGGAAGCGCTTTGTCCAGTGTTCCCGCGATCTTGTGGATCGGGGCCCATGCGGCCGGATAGTCGACCAGGCGGCTGAGATCTGTCATCTGTACTCGCTCCAGCCAGTCCGAGAGGACCAGGGCCGGCCTCGTCGGGGGTGAGCTTGATCGTGATGTCGCTCTTCTCCATGACCGGAACTAATTAGTCGCGCTTGGGCCAGATCGGGCCTTGGTCGGTCCAGATGACGCCCTTGTTGCGGCACAGACAGAAGGGGTGGCCGATCGGGTCGGTGTAGACCTGCCAGCCATAGCCGTTGGGGCCGATGAAGTCCTGCCTCAGCGTCGCGCCGAGGTCGAGGACGCGGAGCTGCTCGGACTTGATCTCGTCCACTTCGAAGTCGAGGTGGAACTGCTTGGGGTGCTCGCTGTCGGGCCACTGCGGAGCGCGATAGTCGTCCACCCGGATGAATGCCAGCTCGATCTCGCCGAACTGGATGCCAGCCCAGTCCTCGGAGCTGCCTTCCTTGATCGGACGGCCCGTCACCTCGGAGTAGAAAGCCGCCAGCTTCATCGTGTCCGGGCAGTCGATAATGAAATCGGTGAGTCGCAGCATCCCGCGATCTTGTCACAAGCTCACACCCGACTTCGAGACAGGCCAGTCGCGATCTCGATAGAGACAGAAGCGCCGGTAGAGGGGGTCCTGGGTTCCGAGGGTGGTGTAGATCCGCGCGAATCGTCGGCTCAGCTCGGCGGTTGTTGCCAGGTAGAGCTCTTTGGGGTCGAGGGCGGTTGTGGGCGGGTCGAGGATCAGGTGCGTCAGCATCACGATCTCGGGGAACGCCGCGAGGCGACTGCGGTCCTCAGCCGAGACCTTCTTGCTGACAGCGAGAGCTTCGACTCGGTCGAGGCGGTCAGTCCACTCCTTTCCGAGGTCGATCGGCATTCCGGAGGCGGACCAGTCCTCGACGATTCTCCGCGCCATGTCGAGGGCTTGTCGGACCTTGCGGTGACGGCGGGCGAGCTGGTCGAGTCGACGCTGGGCCTCGATGACTTCCGGCAAGGAGACGATCGGGATGTCGTGAGTGGAGCGGGTCCAAAGGTGATGCCGCAGGCAGAGGTGGACGTGGGCGGGCGCGAGGGTGATGACCACGGAAGCGGTGGGGCTGCGGCGGGCTGTGCAGCAGCGGCAGGGGCGGCTGATCAGCTGTTCCGTCCGCCGCCCGGGATCACGCGTGCTGAGGAAGTCGGCGAGCGCGGGCAGGGCCCAGGCGAGCTGGGACGTTGGACGCCCGGAGAGTGTGGCCAGACGTTCAGGCGAGTGGGGATCCCAGCCGGCTGTGGTGTTGCTGAGCGGGGAGAACTCCGGCGGCAGCGGACCCAGGAGGCGGGCGAGGAAGCCCGCGGGACGGTTGTTGGCGACGGCCAGGCGGTGGAGATAGGAACCGAGGGTCTCGTTATGGACGGGGCCGAGAGCGATGGGCAGCTGGCGGAGTTGGTCAGGCTGCGTCGGCATCCGGCCTCCGGCGGCGGGGGCGGCGGTTGCGGCGGTGTTCCTGGCGGGCGTCCTCGGCGGTCTGGTCGACCTCGATGGTCTCCAGAGTCTTGCGGGTGATGGCCTCGCTGCCGCTGATGATGGCCTCAAGGGCGGCGCCGCGGACGAGTTGGGAGAGGCTGCCGATCGCGCCGTCGGTGCGTTCGTGGAGGTAGCCGTCGAGTTTGACCAGGCTGCCGGGCTTGTGCCGGTGGAGTCGCAGGGCGTCTTCGAGCGAGGCGATCAGGTTCCGCCAGCTCTGCCGCTGTGCGGTGGTGCCGTAGGCGAACGGTTCGGTGTCGGTGACGGTGTATCGGCCGGCGATCTGCTGGCCACGGACACCGCTGAACAGGCCGCTCGCGGCGACATCGATGCCGGCGAGTACGAAGGTGGCGGGGATCCGCTCGGACAGGTATTTGAGCTGGTCGGAGGCTTCGGCCCCGGCCTGGGTGGCGAGGTTGAGGTTGTGGATCTCGTCAACGAGCGCGAGCTCGACGCGCATTTTGATCAGCAGGTCGCAAACGGCGTTGGTGATGGAGGTCTGGGTCTCTTGCCGGACGACCGGGAGGCCGAGAAACCGGGCGAACTCGATGGCGAGCATTTTCGGGGTGGCTCGGGGCGGGACGGTGACGTAGACGACCGGCAGCCGCCCTGCGGCGGCCGGGCCGAGCCGTTTGCGGACCAGGAGTTCATGGTGACGGCCGAGCTGGGCGATGGCCGTCGTCTTGCCGGTCCCGGCCTGGCCGGTGACGATCAGCCCGCGGCGGCCGGAGATCTGGTGCCGGTTGAGCAGGACCAGGCGGCGTCCGGTGGTGAACACGTTGCGGACGGTGGGGGTGGCCACGATCACGAGCCGGGAGTGGTAGTCCAGCCGGGGCTCGTTGTAAGCGAGCCGCTTCTCCTCGGCCAGGGCCTTGAAGGCCCGTAGCGAGAGCATCGGCGGACAGACCGGGGCGTCGTCGACGAACTGTCTCCAGCCGTCCTTGGTGGTCAGCGGGTTGTGCTCGTCATCATGGGCGTCGGGCGGAGTCACCACAGCGGATTCCCTTCCTCTTCCAGAGGGTTGAAGACGCCGAATGGGGTGACCGGCGCCTCCTCCGGACCCTCGTTCTCGCTGTCGTCCGCATCGGCGGACCGGGCGGGCGGGAGTGCGGGCCGTGCAGGGGCCTCAAGGGCTGCCCTGGTGCGGGCCATGACCTGCTCCGATCCGGCCGGCGGCTTCCCCGACCTGCGCAGCAGCTTGGCCAGGACCTGGGCGACGGCGGTCTCGCTGGTGTCGTCGCGGCCCTGGTCGGCGAGAAGCTGGCGTGCGTGACGCCAGGTGAAGTCGGCGAACGGGGCCCGGACCATGGGTAGATGGGTCCACGGGACTTCGATCCACCGGCGGCTGTCGCTTCGCCGTACCCAGACGCGGGAGACGTCGTAGGGGTCGTAGTGGACCTCCCACAGATCCTGCTTGCCCGTCACCCCGGACGGCTGCCTCCGCAGCCGGTTGAGCTCGGGGCTGTCGTAGGTGCGGTAGTTGACCTTGATTCCGTAGTCGTTGACGGCCCTCCAGACCGCGGGCAGCAGTTCGATGTAGTCCTCCGCCGACAGAGCGACGGGCAAGTATCCGGCGCGGGCGACGGCGATGGCGTACGACTCGTTCGGCGACAGCGTCCGCCCCGCCATATAGGGGTTGCGCAGACCCTCGTGCGGACGCTGCTGCCAGCAGATGATCCACTCGTCCAGGAGATCCTGGAGCTGGGCCAGGGTCCAGACCGCCTCGGAGGCCGGGTCGCTGCCGCGACGGGTGACATCGGAGCCGGTGTAGCCCGCGACGTACTGGCAGAACAGCGAGTTGATCGACGCGAACGTCCTCTCCACGATCGCCTTGTCCGTCGGAGTCCTGGGCCGGGCGAGCTGCAGGGAGATCCCCAGCAGCGAGCAGGCGGAGGAGAACGTGTCGGAGACGAACACCTTTCCGTGGTCGATCACGATGGTGTCCGGGACGATGACCGGCTTGGCCGCTGCTTTCTCCAACCGCGCGTCCACCGCCATGAGCCGCTGGTGCGGCAGGATCGAGTCCGACATCGCCAGGGTCTGGCTCCAGCCCGGCCGCATCGGCTCGGGAACCAGCATCCTTGCCAGCAGCACCGCGGCGTCGACGCCTTTCGTGCCCGCGGGCCTGAGCAGGGCCGCGCAGATCGTGCGCGTCGTGACATCGACCGCGATCGTCAGTTCCGGACGGGCCACGACTCCGTCGTCCAGCACCGCCATCACGTCCAGCCGCGTGGAGTCGATCTGCACGATCTCCCCGGGTCGGGCGGCCATGGAGGGGGTGAACGGCCCCACGGGCCGAAGAGCCCGCTGACGGCGGACCGTGGCCGGCCCGAAGGACTCGTTGTTCTTGGCGAGGCTGTTCACCAGCCGGTAGAAGGTCGCCCTCGTCGGCAGGAGCTTCACTGCTTCCTCGCCGTGCTTCGCGGCGAGGATCTGCTCGGCCTGCAGCATGAGCCGCTTGCGGTCGCCCGTCGAAAGGTCCGTCTGCCCGGCCAGTGCCTCGGTGACCGCCTCGACCACGCGCTCGTCCGTCCGTCCGGTGCCGGGGACCGGGGCCGGCGGTTTCCGGGACCGGCCGTCCACCAGTCCCCACAACCCCTCGGCCTCGTAGCGCTGCCGCATCCGCAGAAAGGTCCGCTTGCTTATCTGCTGCCCGCCGGCCGCCAGCTCGGCGACTTTGGCAGCTTCTCGCTCCATCAGCGTCCGCCAGGCCGGGTCGTACTCGGGCCGAGGAGTCGTGCCCTCCGGAGCGTCCGGAGGCAGCCCGGTGAGTACTTCCACCACGTGCTGTTCCCAGAACCGGGCCTGCTCGACGGCCGACGGCGGCAACGCGTCCACCAACGCGAACGGCGGCAGGACTCGTTCCGGGACCGCCTCCGGCCCCCGGTCCAGCACCTCGAAATCGGCGGCCGCCATCACGTAGCCGGCAGCCATGACACTGGTGTCGCCCTCGTCGCTGAGCAGTCGCAAGGCCGTTCCCTCCAGCCCGATGACCTGCTGGTTCCGGCACTCGAACCGGATCCGGTCCCCGACCCGCAGAACTCCGCGTGGTGCCAGTTCAGCCATGACTCACCGCCGCGCAGCCGATCATGGAGCCGTCTCCCAGCGGCACCGCCAGGTCAAGGCTCAGGTCCCCGCACCACAGCAGGTGGTAAAGCGTCGGCAGGACGGACAGCGGGTCCCCCACTGCTTGGGCACCGTCTATGAGTAACCGCGGGTCGTCGAAGGCGTCCATGAGCCGTCTCGCGACGTCGCCGACCCGGTTGCGTGGATGCCGATAGCCCGACAGCCAGCGGACGTTGGCCATCTCCACCGGATCGGGCTCGTGCACCAGCGCGAAGGACCAGCAGCCCATCTCCTGGCACATCGCCTCGGTCCCCGAGAACTTCACCGCGTCCTCCGGGCCGACCCGGTCCGCCGGCCGGACATCGACGACCAGGCCCGAGCCGTCCTCCAGACGCGCGAAGTAGTCCGGCGTATGCGAGATCCGGCGCTTCTCTCCTTGCCATGTCACCCGGAACGGCTGCGAGGCAAGCCCCACCACCCGCCGGTCATGATCGAGGAGCATGGCCCGGTCCCGCTCCAGCCACGACTCAAACCCCACCAGCGACTGCGTTGTCGCAGCCCAGTACCAGCCCGTGAAGTGCCGCTGCCCGCGATACGACGGGAACCGCCGCACCGGGAGCACCGACTCGAACCGAACCCGGGACACCGCCTCCAGCACGGACTTCCGCAGCCCGCCACCCTCACCGTCCGCCCACTCGACATCGACCAGACCCAGATCCATCGCCACCCCCGGCTCCGCGTACCTGCCGAAAACGACGGTGACAGGTACAGCGAGAACCGGACCAGGGAAATGAGATCAAACCCCACGTACGGGGCAAACGTCATCGCTCAGTGCGCGACGCAATGAGAATCCGCCACCACGAACGAGAAGCGGTGAGAATCCGACAACCGCGGTGCGACAGGACAGCTGCGAGTCTCATGATGGCTGCATAAGTGCCATCCATATGCAGTCGACCCTGAGATTATGAAGCTGAATTTGAGACCCTACAAAGACACTGTAGGGTCTCGCGGCCCGTGGCACAGGCCGGGCCGCTGACCAGCGGCTTTCAATCCGTCTCACGGCGATGGCACACGGCTCAGTCTCACGAAACGTGGCACTTCCTCCGCGCTTTGCGAAGGCGCAGGCCCCTGACCTGCGCGTCTCACAAATATGCCGTCATGTGCCAAGATCGAATGAGACTGTGCCACGAGATTTGAGACCCTACACAGATGTAGGATCCTGCGGCTCGTGTCATAGAGCATCGCTCTGACCTGCAGCTTCTCTTTGAGTCTCACGGCGTGGCGGGCTTGATCAATCTCACGGACGTGGCAGATTCCTCCACACGTGGGGCAGGCTGCCTCGGTGACCTCGAACGCGACGCCCCCTGCCCCGCATGAGCCACTCCCGGCCGATGCTTCCTTGTATCCAGACCTGGCGTCCGCCGGCAGTTTCGCCGGAGCGCTGGAGGCCGTGGCTGCTGAGCTCGGTCTCTCCCTGGGCAGGGTTCTTGTGGATGGTTCGAACCCGCTCCGGTCGGCAGGCGTCGAGAGCACGGTGGCTGACCGTGAGGCGTGCTGGATCAGCCTGGGGTCTGTGGAGCGGTGGTTCATCTTCAGCGGTTGGTCCATGGGGGTGCAATTGGTCTCGGGCGCGACTCAGGACTTGGGCGAGATGGCACGGGCCCTGGAGGCATGGCGGAACGGCCTGAGGCTCAAAGAGATCCGCGAGGTGAGCCCATTCGTCAAGGTCACCGAGCTGGCCGAAGCCCATGAAAAGGGTCCGGCCGAGGCAGTCGCAGTGAAGTGGCGCTTGCTCCTTGAAGGCCTGCGCGAAGATTCGGACCGTCTGGAGCTCGCCCATCGGACACTGAAGGTTGCCGAGCTTGCGCATGCCGAGCGACAGCTGCGCCAGCTGCTTCCGTTCACCAGCCACTGGTCGCTTCATTTCACAACCTGCACTGGGTTCCCGTACTCATGGGACGTGCCGTTCATCGATCCGCTGAGCGACGGGCGATATCGAGTCTGTGGCCCCTCACGAGGAAGAGTGATCGGTGAGGCGGACACCGCTCAGCACGCGATCGCTTTGGTGGTAGGCGGGCTTCCGGCGAACTGCGGACCAGCAGTCGCCGGCACTGTCAACGATCAACAGTCTTCGTAGTTCCTCCTCCACCCGTCCGATCTCATGACGGCCGGGCTGCGATCTGCCGACGGGCGGAGTTCCAGACCTCCTCGAACTCGTCGAAGGTCAGCTGCTCCGGATCGTGGCCTTCCCACTCGGAGACGGGCTGTTCGGCTGTGATCCCGAACCTGTTGTCGTACTCGTCGAGGCGGCCTGCGTCGTATGCCCGCTGCCACTCGGCGAGAGAGGCAGCTGCGATCGGGGTCAGCTCGGGCCCTTCGAGTTCGATCTGCCGGATCACCCAGCCTTCGGCGTCGACCTCGAAGTAGAACCAGGTGTCTTCCTCGTCCCAGTAGCAGCGCATCCATGTCTTCACGAGCCCATGATGGCGGCGGTCTGCACGCCAGCCGCTGCGGTGTCCAATTCCTGTGGATCGTCATCTGGACTACTGGGATGCTCCTGCTGTGACCACCACGACGAGCGAACTGCAGACCGGCGCCGGATGGGACGGCCCCTATTACCGTGTCCTCGCCGAAGGGTTCGAGGCTCTGTTCCTCCCGAGCCCTGACGAGGTGCTCGATGAGGTCTGCAATGTGGATGTCGAGGTTCACCTTCCCGATGGCTCTCGCTGGAGTGCGACGATCTTCACCCTCGCCGAGGTGGACCGGCTGATGAGGAAGTGGGAGGGGACCGGAGAAGCGGCAGGGGGCCGGAGCTTCTGGTGCTCGGACGGGCTGATCGTTCGGGACCCTGGCATCCAAGGCATGGTGGGCGTGATCGCCGAACTTCTTGCGTCGGGAGAGTTCGACGGAGCCTTTCGTCGCCTTTCCGCCTGGAGTAAACTCCGGATTTCATGACCCTGCACCATCTTGAGACGTGCGAATAGCTCTGAGCACCCTCCTCCCCAAGGGGGTCAGCGTCATGGGCCGGCCTCGTTGGGCTCTGACCAGCAGCGGTCCGCCGAGCTCTCGTTCGATCCGGTTGATCTGCGCGACGAGGGTGAAGGTGTTGAGACCGAGGCCGCTCGCCGCCGCGCCGAGGCTGGGAAAGGCGGATGCAGCCGCGAACCGGCTCAAGCGTTCACTGGCACCCTGACCGACTAGTGCTGGCCGGAGGAGACGCGGCGCTCGATGAGCCTGGTCGGCAGCGCGAAGTGCCTGGCTATGGCTGGCTCCTCCGCGTGATCGCAGCGGGATGCTGTGGATGTGGGCCCAGCGGGCCATGTTCGCGGGGCTCATGCCGGTTTCGCGGGCGAGGTCTGGCAGAGTCCGGCGGCGGTGGACGTATTGCTCGATGAGCCAGACCCGTTCGATGGTGCCGCGGCGCTTGTGGTCCTGGGGCCCTCGGAGCGGGATGCCGTATTCCTTGGCGAGATCGGTCAGCACTCTGCGGGAGAAGCCGGTGAGGGTGGCGATCTGCTGGAGGGACCGGTACTCGTCGAGGTAGAGCCGGGTGAAGCGCTCTGCCGGAAGGGCTTGCCGGGCCTGCTGCCGGATGCGGCCGGTGGCCCTGGCGGTGCTCGTCGTCAGCGGGGGTGCAGGGGCTGGATGTTCGTCGAGGACATGTCGGATGGCCTCGACGGTCGTGCCCAGGACCTGGGCGGCGTGCTGAACGGGGTGCTGGCGTTCTCGGACGAGCTGGTGCAGGCGGGGTAGGTCGACGTGTGCCGGGTCGGGGCCGGGAAGGGAGAGCCCTGCCAGCAGGGTGGCGGGAGGCTGCCAGGTCACGGGCTCGTCGTGGATGTGGTGTGAGGCCAGGAAGTTGAGGGCTTCCTGCTGGAGGGCGTGCGCGAGTTCGGGGGTCTGAAGCGCGGTGAACCGTAAGGACGTTGCCCGGAACTCTGCGCTGTCGAGCCCGCCCAGTTCGTCGGGGACAGACTCGGCGGGCAGGCCGCTGAGACGTTGGAAGAGCTGGCTGCGTGCGATGCGTTCGCGCCGTCCGGTTCCTGGTGGTGTTCCGGTGCGGCGGCAGATCTCCAGCCAGCGGTCGTGAGGAAGCAGGCCGGTGTAGTCCAGGAGTCGGCGCCGGCCGTAGTCGATGGGGGTGCTGTTGGCATCGAGGTAGTCCGCGAGCCGGTCCAGGGCAGTGGCGGTGTCCGGCCATTGCGGAAGGTCGTCGAGTTCCTGGAGGAGGCGTGAGACCTCAGTGCCGTCGATGGCGTCGCCGATCAGCCCGGCTGCCTGGTCCAGGGATGTGCGGCTGTCGGGAATCAGCAGCAGGGCGGCGAGAACGGGGGCCAGAGCCCGCGCATGGATTCCTTCAGGTGGTGCGAGCCGGATCGTCCAGGGCGGCCAGAACATCGTGGGGATCTTCCTGGCTCGCTGCTCGATGTCCCGAGTGGTCCTGGCCGGTCGGCGGGGGGTCTCGGTCGTGATGCGGTAGCGGACGTATTCGCTGGGGCGGAGGGAAGGGGCGAGGGCGGCCAGGTGCACGGACTGCAGCACCGGGCTGATGCCCCTGCCCCAGTTGTCGATGCTGGTCGCCGAGATCTGCGTGAGTTCCTCGCGTACTGCTTCCAGCAGGCCGCGCATGGCCTCGCCGGCTGGGTGGATTCCTGGTTGCTCCAGGATGCTCAGGGCCATGGTGACCGCGACGGCCGTGTCTGCGGCTCGGGGCGGGGCCATGAACCCCGGACGTTCCATCGTCTGTCCGGTGTGCGGGGAGACCGCACCGGTGCTGAGGTGCGCTTCTGCGATGTCAGCGGGGATCTGTTCTCGTAGGACAGCCGCGGGCAGGTCGCTCAGGACGCGGATGCCCAGGGCCCGGATGTCCGCCAGCACCGCCGATGCCGGCTGGGGAGAGGTTTGGTAGGGGCCGAAGGCAGCCGGTGACCCGTCGATGATCTCCATCACTCGGTCTTGTGCCATGAGAACCGGATGGCCAGGAGACAGGAGAAGCGTCGAAGCGCGGGTCAGATCGGTGCCGCAGCCAGCCGAAAACGAGCGAGTGGGGCGGGTCGGTGGATTGCCGCAGAATTCGGACTGAGGGACCGACCGGCCGGAACGGGGCCGCTGCCGCAGCACCCTCCCGCAGTGCGGGCAGCAGTCCGCCAGCAGTCTGCGGTGCCGGGTGCAGGCGAAGGAGAATCCGAGCCTCCAGGACAATTGCCATCGCCCACCAGTGGCAAGAAGGCACTTCGGGCAGAACCGGGATCCCCCTCCGCGGCCCCAAAGGACGTGCCGTGACACGGCCCGGCCTCCGGCACTCATGTGGAGGGCCCGTCCGTCGTAATGCGCCAAGGTCAGGGCAGCGACTGTCTCCGGGGACGTCCCGGTGGCGTGCGCGACGGCATTGGTCAGCTGTTCGTCGAGGACGATCGTCCAGTCTGCCGGGATGCCCCTGAACTGGTCTCCGGCCCGGTGCCGGACCGGGAAGCCGAAGTGCAGCAGGACATCACCGAGTGCGGTGTCCATCCGGCTGGCCGTCGCCTCCAGCCATGAGTCCAGGGCCTCGCCGGGCAGTGGAGGCAGCCGGATCGGCAGGGTGCGGACCGGCGTTCTCATGTGGGTCGTCGGCTCCGGGGCCGCGGACGACTGGTCAGCCGTTTCCTCTCCAGCGCGGCCTGAAGTTCGAGGCGGGCAGCCTCGGATGCCTCGTCGTTCTTCACCCTGTCCATGAGCTCCTGGTCAAGACGTTCGGCGCCGGTGCGGACCGCCCGCTGGCAGCTGCGGTTGATCAGCGTCATCAGCGAGCCGATGTGTCCGGTGCTGCGGGCGAAGAGGTAGTCCGACAGGTCGTCCGCGACCATGCCGGGGTGCTTGTCGGTGAGCACGACGCGCTGTTCGAGGGCCAGCAGCATCTGCCGCCATTCCCGACGACCGGCCTCCGTATCGATGGTGAACGGACGAAGCCCGAGGCGGGTGGTGCGGCGGCCGGTCTGGGCCAGAGCTGTGTCGCGCCCGTTCGTTCCTTCGCCGAACAGGCCCTTCTTCGCGAGCTCGACCCCCACCATCAGCAACGTCACCGGGAACTCGTTGGCGATCCACTTCAGGTGGTTGCTCACCTCTATGCCGCTCTTCTGTCCCCATTTCAAGAAGTGCAGATCGTCCAGAACCACCAGGCGGACATCGCAGGACAGCACGCAGTCCAGCACCCGCCGTCCGAACTGGGCGGTGGTCCCCCGCATCTGTCCGGGGTGTCCGAAGAACTCCAGCATGGCCCGGTTGAGATCCTTCATTCCGGTGTTCCCGGTCAGTCCGACCCGGCAGACCGGGATCCGCTCGTGCCCTTGGCTCGTGAACGCTCCCGACTCCTCGATCTCCCGCTGGTGGAAGTCGCGGGCGAAGGCGAGCACCGAGGTTGTCTTGCCCAGCCCCGGGAACGCGTCGACGGCCACTGCACCTTTGGCCTTGTCGCCGTCCTGCTCATTGCTGTCGACGATGTCCCATAGGTCTTCATGGAGCTCTGTCAGTTGCGGCGTCTTGACCGGGCCGATGTTCGCGTGCCACTGCCGGCGCTGACGGTCGTAGTCCGCCCGCGCCTGTGTGGGCAGGGACTTCAGCTGCTTGCGGGTCAGCAGGTCGGGCCGGCTGCGGCGAGGGCTCTCTGCGAACGCCTTGAAGTCCTCCTTCCGCGACAAGGCAAGACTGCCCGGATGCGGAACGCTGCCGTCGTTCACACGTCCTCCAGGGCATCGGCGTAGAAGTCGTCCTCCCCGGCGAGGTCCTCCAGATCGGCCTCGTCGTCATCCCCCGTCTCCGTCACCACGTCGGGCTCCCGCAGTTCCGCGGTCTGCTCGTCCTGGCCGAGGGCCTTGCGTACGGACGGAAGCGAGACGACCGTCTCCGCCTCACTCTCCGGAAGCTCGATGGCGGCCTGCTCGCGCGAGAGCCGCAGGGCCATGCGCCGCTCGGCGATCGTGGTGCCCAGCCCGAGATTCCACCGCTCCAACAAATCAGCGACGGCAAGCCGGTCGTCAGGAAAGCGATACTTCGAGGCCGCCAGCTGCCGGGCGAACGTCAACGCGTCCTCGCTCAGCGGCATCTCGGCCGACGGCGCGTGCTCCCAGACCAGCGTGCGCCAAGCCCGAGTAGCCGGATCGCGGAAGTAGATCCGGGTGATGTCGTCGGGGTCCACCTGGAAAGGCCAGCCGTTCTTGACCGGACCGTCGTAGGGGCTGCGGACGCCCGGCTCCGGCAGGCCGGGGCCGCTGTAACGGCGGCGGCCGATCTCGACCCCGTAGTGCTGGACCGTGCGCCACTTCGTCTGCAGGAACTCGAAAGCTAGGTCCCGGTCGCGGGGTGCTTCGATGTAGCCAGCCCGGGCCATGCCGTGCTCGAACATCTTCGCCGGGGACATCCGCAGCCCCGGCAGGCCCGGATCAACCAGACCCGAGTGCGGCCGGCAGTGATAGACCGCCGCGGTCCACTCCCGGATGATCGCCTCAAGCTCGTCGAGGAAGAAGAACGCGTCGTCCTCCGGGCTCTCGCCCCGCGAGTGAATGTCGGGCCCCTTGTAGCCGGGCAGCACCTGCAGCAGCCCCTCCCGCAGGGTCCGGAAGTAGCGCTCGACCGGCCCCTTGTCGCGGCCCGTCCGGAGCCGGGCCGGCTGGATGGAGATGCCCATCCGTCGGCAGACGCTGGTCAAATGCTCCGAGACGTAGACCTTGCCGTGGTCGACGACCAGCGTCTCGGGAACCAGAGGAGGCGAGGCCAGGCCCGGCCCTGTGGCGCCTTCGACGTCGACCAGGACGGTGCGGGGAATGCCGTGCTCGGGCCAGACCGCGTGCCGCGGCCAGTCCCGCCCCGCCAGCCGCGGCCGAAACGACTGGAACAGCACCGCACTGACATCCACCGCCTTCGTCGAGACCGGAGTCAGCCGGATCCCCGTGATGCAGCGGGAGTACCAGTCCATCCCGACACTCAACTCGGCCTGAACCCACTTCAGGGTCAGCGGGTCGAACGCGAAGACGTCCAGGCGCGTGGAGTCCATCAGCAGATACTCGCCCGGCCGCGTCGGCCGCAGCTTCCCATACGGACCCTCCGGCCGACCAGCGATATCCCGGTTCCGCTTCGTACTCAGCCGGAACAGCGGATGACGTCGCTCCAGCTCCTCCAGAAGGCGAAAGGCCGTCGCCCGGCTCGGCTGCGGCACCACGCCCTCACCGAACCGCGCGATCACCCGAGCCCGGGTCCGCTCGATCACCACCGTCCGCGACGGCCGCGACTGGTCGGTGTGCTCTACCATCACTTCCACCGCGGTCTCCACCCACCGGTCATCGACCGAGATCCGTGACCGTTCCGACCGCGTTCCCCTCGGTGCAAGCCCGGCCTCACCATGCTGAAGAAACCCAGCGACCCAGCGCTCAATGGTGCGGGTCGTCACGCCAAGTTCCGCCGCCTTCGCCGCCTTCCTCGCTTCCATCGGCACTGCCGTGGCGTAGGCGGCCTTCGGCTCGTCCCCGGCCGCCAACTCCCCGCTGCCGGAGCGATAACCGGTCAGCACCTCGCGGACGTGCCCAGCTCGCTCCAGGACCTTCTGCCTCGCCTCCGCATCGAGCTGCCCGAGGACCACGGAGGCGATCTCGCCTTCGTCATCCGCGGACGGTCCCGGGCCATCAGGACTGATCGCGGCACGGTCAGAGAACAGCAGTTCCTTGAGCGACAGTCGTAGAAGCCGCCCGTGGCCATCCTTCAGAACTACTTCGTTGCCCGCCGTGGTCGCGGCCATCTCCACCACCTCGACGGATTCCCCGTCGTAGCGGAAGCGCGTACCAACTCCGACTCGAGTCGCCGCCCTGCTCACGCTGGCCTCCGCAGGATGTGCGAAGGGCCGAGGGGCCGGTCGAGATCGGTTACGAAAGCCTGCGTCCAGAGCAAATGGTGGATAACGGAACGGACTTGAGGTTCTGGATGATTGGGCAGACACCCCATGGCCTGTCCCAGAAGGAGTCCGTCGAGATCTGCATCCCGCAGCGCTTCCAAAATCTCGGGGTTGAACAGCCAGTCCCTGCGGTAACCCGCGAGGAACCGGATGTTCTCCAGCTCTGCGGCCGGAGGCTCACTCCAGACCTCGTACTTCCAGCCCCGCGACTCCACCGCCCTCCGGGTCCAGTCGAAGGTGAACGCCACCTCCGGCTTGGACAACCGCTGCAGCGGCTTGACGTCGACAACTACCGGCACCTGCCTGGTGAGCAAGAGGTAGTCCGGGATGTGCCGACGCACCTTCCCCTCCAGCACCGTCTGCAGCAGAAAGGGCTGGGCCACGATGGCGCGTACGGACGGATCAAAATCGGCGAAGAGCAGACGCGACAGCTCAAGTCGTGACTCGTAGATCACGTGGTCGCGCATCGTCGCCGACCAGTAGGTGCCCGAGTAGTGCTTCTGGTCCCTGTACCAGCGAAACGTCCGCCACGGATGAGCCGTCTGCAGCAACGCCGGTGCCACAGAGGCCCAGGAACACTCTTCAACCCCGCCAACGTGCCCACGAAAGCTGACCGTCGCTTCCATCCCCACTCCCGAGTTGGAGTTGCCCTCGGCAGCACGATGCTCCCGTCCAACACGCCGACGGGAGCACACCAGCAACACTTTCACTCGAACGAGGTACGGCAGCGACCTGCGAATCTCAGCTCAGTGTCGGATCCGACTTCAATCCGACATCGACCGTGAGATTCCGACACGAAATTTGAGATCCTACAACAGACACCTCTCAGGTCTGCGCCATGTCCACGAAGCGCGAGTAGTGGCCCTGGAACGCCACGGTGATCGTCGCCGTCGGGCCGTTACGGTGCTTGGCGACGATCAGGTCCGCCTCGCCCGCACGGGGCGACTCCTTCTCGTACGCGTCCTCACGGTGGAGCAGGATCACCATGTCGGCGTCCTGCTCGATGGAACCGGACTCACGCAGATCGGAGACCATCGGCTTCTTGTCGGTGCGCTGTTCGGGTCCACGGTTCAGCTGGGAGAGGGCGATGACCGGCAACTCCAGTTCTTTGGCCAGGAGCTTGAGGTTTCGGGACATGTCCGAGACCTCCTGCTGACGGCTCTCGGCCCGCTTGGCGCCTCCGGACTGCATCAGCTGCAGATAGTCGATGACCACCAGCTTCAGATCGTTGCGCTGCTTGAGGCGACGACACTTCGCCCGGATCTCCATCATGGACAGGTTCGGCGAATCGTCGATGTAGAGCGGGGCGGCGGAGACGTCCGGCATGCGCCGGGCCAGCCTCGTCCAGTCCTCGTCGGTCATCGTGCCCGACCGCATGTGGTGCAGCGCCACACGTGCTTCGGCGGACAGCAGGCGCATCGCGATCTCGTTTCGCCCCATTTCCAGGGAGAAGATCACGCTCGGCAGGTTGCTCTTGATCGAGCAGGCACGGGCGAAGTCCAGGGCCAGCGTGGACTTACCCATGGCGGGACGGGCCGCGATGACGATCATCTGACCGGGATGCAGCCCGTTCGTCAGGGCGTCGAGATCGGTGAAGCCGGTGGGCACACCGGTCATCTCGCCGCTACGGGACCCGATGGCCTCGATCTCGTCGAGAGCCCCTTCCATGATGTCGCCCAGCGGGAGGTAGTCCTCACTGGTGCGCTGCTCGGTGACGGCGTAGATCTCGGCCTGGGCGGAGTTGACGATCTCGTCGACGTCGCCGTCCGCCGCGTATCCCATCTGCGTGATCTTCGTGCCGGCCTCGACCAGGCGGCGGAGCACCGCCCGCTCGTGGACGATCTCCGCGTAGTACGAGGCGTTGGCCGCGGTGGGCACGGACTGGACCAGCGTATGCAGATACGGCGCTCCGCCGACCTTGGTGATCTCACCGCGCTTGACCAGTTCGGCCGCCACGGTGATCGGGTCGGCCGGCTCCCCCTTTGCATAGAGGTCGAGGATCGCCGTGAACACGGTCTCGTGGGCCGGCCGGTAGAAGTCGTGTCCCTTGATGATCTCCACAACGTCGGCGATGGCGTCCTTGGAGAGGAGCATGCCGCCGAGGACGGACTGTTCGGCGTCGAGATCCTGCGGAGGCACCCGCTCGAAGCCGGACGACCCGCCGTCCCAGCCGCTCTCGCGCCCCCGTTCGTGCTGCTCGTCGCGCCCCTTGCCCTCTCCTCGGCGCTGACGGGACACGGGCAGACGGTCGCTGGGACCGACGTCGGCCCAGGGATCGTCCAAAGGCTCGGGAATGCTCACCGGGCCACCTCCTCCCGTCCGCGTCGCGGACCTAGCCGTGCCACTCTTTCTTACGGCACGGCACCGACAAACAAGACGCCCGACTCCGGTTCCGGCGCGTCAGGTTCTGCGGTTTTTCAAGCCGAGACGAAGTGCGGGCGCCGCACCACGGTAGGCCCGTCCGCACCGTCAGCCAATCTGGTTATCCACAGGGCATGTGGACGACGGACCAGATGCTGTGGAGAACTCGGCAGAACCTGTGCACGGACCGGGGGACAGCACTGTGGACAAACTCATACCGCCTCACCCGTGGAGCGCTTGACCTGGCCTTTCTTCGTCCACGGCCTGTGGGAGAGAAAAACTTTTGCCCTCAGTTCAAGATCACCGTAACCCGCCCCCAACGGAGGTCGTTACAACGGATCGAGTAAGGACCCCAAGAGGTTTGCATCTCTTACCTGTGGAAGATTAGATTGACCCCCATGACTCAGGCCTCAGCCGGCCAGCGGCCGTCTCCCCGCAGGCACGATCGCGAGATCATCGCTCTCGCTGTTCCCGCCTTCGGCGCGCTCGTCGCGGAGCCGCTTTTCGTGATGGTCGACAGCGCAATCGTCGGCCATCTCGGCACCCCGCAACTGGCCGGCCTGGCCATCGCAGCGGCCCTGTTGACCACCGCGGTCAGCGTCTTCGTCTTTCTCGCCTACGCCACCACAGCTGCCGTCGCCCGCCGGGTCGGCGCGGGCGATCTCGCTTCCGCCATCCGCCAGGGCATGGACGGCATCTGGCTCGCCCTCCTGATCGGTGCGGCGGTAGTCGCTCTCGCCCTCCCCCTGGCCCCATGGCTGGTCGATGCCTTCGGTGCGTCCGACACCGCTGCGCCTTATGCCACCACTTACCTACGGATCTCCATCCTCGGCGTTCCCGCGATGCTCATCGTCCTGGCGGCCACGGGTGTGCTGCGCGGACTACAGAACACCCGCACGCCTCTGTACGTCGCGATCGGCGGATTCGCGGCCAACGGCGCCCTCAACGTCGCCCTCGTCTATGGCGCAGGACTCGGGATCGCGGGGTCCGCATGGGGAACGGTCGTCGCCCAGGCAGGGATGGCGCTCGTCTACCTGATCGTCGTGGTACGCGGGGCGCGTCGGCATGGAGCCTCGTTGCGTCCGGACCTAGCGGGTATCCGCGCCAGCGCACAAGCGGGCGTTCCCTTGTTGATCCGCACGCTCTCGCTGCGCGCGGTCCTGCTCATCGCCACAGCGGTGGCCGCGCGACTCGGCGACACGGATATCGCCGCGCACCAGATCATCCTGTCGCTCTGGAGTCTCACAGCTTTCGCGCTCGACGCGATCGCCATCGCGGGTCAGGCCATCATCGGCCGGTACTTGGGAGCGAGCGACACGGAAGGCGCCCGCGAGGCCTGCCGGAGGATGGTCCAGTGGGGGATCATGTCCGGGTTGGCACTCGGCTTGCTGATCGTCCTCGCCAGACCGCTGTTCGTCCCCTTGTTCACCAGCGACGACGGCGTGCAGAGCGCTCTGCTCCCTGCACTACTCGTGGTGGCCCTCTCCCAGCCGATCTGCGGTGTGGTCTTTGTGCTGGACGGAGTGCTCATGGGGGCGGGTGACGGTCGATACCTCGCCTGGGCCATGATCCTGACTCTGGCAGTCTTCGCTCCGTTCGCACTCCTCGTCCCCAGCCTCGAGAGTGGGCTCACCGCTCTCTGGGGGGCGATGACATTGATGATGGGAGTACGGCTGGTGACCCTCTGGTGGCGTATGCGTTCCGGCCGCTGGATCGTCACCGGTGCCACACGCTGACCCGAGACATGCTGACCGAGACACGGTGATCGGTGACACGCTGACCGAGACACGGTGATCGGTGCCGAGTGACCGGTGCACGGGTGACCAGTGCACGGTATTTCAACCAGCCCCGTTTCACGTGAATCGGGTAGGAGGGCCGGGTCGCCCGGCCCTCCTCCCACACCACCGGACATGCGGGTCACGCATCCGGCGGTTCATCGGGCTGATCTCAACCGTTGCCAGGTCGGCTTGAGCATCTTCAGGCCTAGGTCGTCCCAGTAGGAGTTGGGCAGCCCCCGCTGAAGGACGGCAGACCCCGCGATCCGCCAGTAGCCTTTGCTGCTGCTCGCCCATTCACGGGCGGCGCGCTCGGGGATCCCGAGTGCGAGCAGGTTCCGGCGCCTGGCCGCGAAGCGTTTCCATTCCTTCCAGCGGATCTGCCGCATCCTGCGGCGGAGCCATTCCTCCAGGTCCCGGAACGGCCTGGAGGCGTCCGAGAGCTGGAAGTAGCCCATCCATCCGGCCATGTACTGGTTGATCTTCGCGATACGTTCGTCCATCGCGATGCTCCACCGGCGTGAGGTGAGCTCCCGGATGCGGTCCTTCCAGCGCGCCAGCGCCTTCGGATCGACCCGGATCTTCACCCCGCTCCGGGTGAAGTAGAAGCCGAACCCCAGCAGCGTTGCGGCGGAGGCCCGTACCACCTTCGACTTCTCCCGGTTGACCTTCAGTTTCAGCCGCTGCTCGACCACGGCCGTGACCGAGGCGAGCACTCTGTGGGCGGCCCGTTCGCTCCGCACGAAGATCCGCAGATCGTCGGCGTAACGCACGAACCTGTGACCGCGCTTGAACAGTTCCCGGTCCAGGTCGTCGAGCATGATGTTCGACAACACGGGCGACAACGGGGAGCCCTGCGGGGTTCCCTCCGCGCTCGGCTGTTTCACGCCGTCCACCATGATCCCGGCTTCCAGGTACCTGCGGACCAGCTTCAAGACCCTGCGGTCACTGACCTTGCGCGCCACCCGCGCCATCAAAACGTCATGCTGGACCCGGTCGAAGAACCGGTCCAGGTCAACGTCCACGACCCACCGGTTGCCGTCCTCGATCGCCCGCCGCGCGACCCGGACCGCCTGATGAGCGGACCGGCCAGGACGGAAACCGAAGGACGACCCCGAAAACTCCGGGTCGAAAATGGGCATGAGCACTTGCGCGATGGCCTGCTGGATCAAGCGGTCCAGCACCCGCGGCACCCCCAGCATCCGCTCGCCGCCGCCAGGCTTCGGGATAATCACCTGACGGACCTGTCAATGGCCTTGAAGTTCTCCCCGTAGGCGGCCGCGGTTTCGCCCCGCTGGCGGCCTGCAAGATCTCCCCGCTGGCGGCCAGATATCTCCCC